>JAJAZH010000190.1 GCA_026785815.1 Ramlibacter sp.
CCCCGCAAGAGTGCAGCCCGGCCAGTTCAGCCGCAGCATCAATGCATGCGGCTGCGCCAGCGCCAACGAGTTCTCGATGCTGCGGGCCCACTGGGCCACCAGGTGCTTGAGCTCGGGGCGCTCGGGCGCGTTGATGCCGGTCAGGTCCAGCATGCCGGCGCAGCGGCCATCCGGGCCGAACAGCGGTGCGCCGGCGCAGCTGAAGACGGCCGTGTCGTCGAAGAAATGCTCGCCGCGGTGCAGCCAGACCGGATGCAGTTCGGACAGCGCGGCACCGATCGCCGTGGTGCCGACGGCCCGCTCCGACAGGTCCACGCCGATGCGCGTGAGCAGTTTGGCCTGGCGGTCGGCGGGATTGATCGGCCCATTGACGTCGATCACGATGCCCTGCGCATCGGTGAGGATTGCGAAGTAATGACTGTTGGCAAGGGCGCGTCCGAGCTTGTCGAGCACCGGCTTGGCCGCTTCCAGCAACCTGTGGTTGGCTTCCTCGACGCGGCGAGCGGCCTGCGCCGGCAGCACGTCGAACGTCAGGCGCTGCTCCGGCCGCTGGCCGTTGGCCAGGCAACGGCGCCAGGAGCGTTCGATCCAGCCGTTGTCGAACCAGGGGGCAGCCGATCCGGTGGCGCTGTCACCGTCGCCATCGCCATCGCCCTGCATCACGGCGCAACGGGCCCGGTCGATCTGGTGCAGGCGTTGTTCGGCGGCGGGCAGCGAGGCGGTCATGGCAAAGGGGGTCGTGGCGCAGGGGGTCGTGATCGGGTTTTCAGTGGGTCCGGCGCCATTGTTCCATTTTGAGAATTTCAGTGCGCGGGGCGCGCGAACTAGGGTTTAGCCTAGGGTCGGCCAGGGGGTGGGGTTCAACAATCAACGGCGCTTTTTCCATCATCCCAGGCGGAGACAACTCTCATGCAGGTTCAACTCAAAGTCAACGGCAAGGCCGCGCGGATCGACGTCCAGCCCAATACCTTGTTGGTCTACGCGATCCGCGAACACCTCAAGCTCACCGGCACCCATGTCGGCTGCGACACCGCGCAATGCGGCGCCTGCACCGTGATGCTCAACGGCCGTGCCATCAAGTCGTGCAACACGCTGGCGGTCCAGCACGAGGGCGCCGAGATCACGACGGTCGAAGGGCTGGCGGCCGCCGACGGCACCATGCACCCGATGCAGGCCGCGTTCAAGGAGTGCCATGGCCTGCAGTGCGGCTTCTGCACCCCCGGCATGGTCATCAGCGCGATTGACCTGTGCACCTATCACCCAGGGTCGAGCGAGTCCGAGATCCGCGCGCTGCTCGACGGCAACATGTGCCGCTGCACCGGGTACCAGAACATCGTCAAGGCAGTGCAGATGGGAGGCCAAGCCATGGCCGCCACCGCCGCACCCGCCACCGCAACCGCCAACGCATAAGGGGAACAGCATATGGGCGCACCCGATTTCTCCAGCCTCCCGTACATCGGCGAGGCCATCAAGCGCAAGGAAGACTACCGCTTCCTGACCGGCGCCGGCCAGTACACCGACGACGTGACGATGGCCAACCAGAGCCACGCCGTGTTCGTGCGTTCGCCGCACGCGCACGCCAAACTCCTGTCGGTCGACATCGAGGCGGCCGCGCGGATGCCGGGCGTGGTCGGCATCATCACGGGCAAGGACATCGAGGGCAAGATGGGCGGCCTGCCGTGCGGCTGGTTGATCAACAACCCCGACGGCACACCGATGAAGGAGCCGATGCACCCGATCCTGGCGATCAACAAGGTGCGTTACGTCGGCGACCACGTGGCGATGGTGGTGGCCGAAACGGTGGAGCAGGCCAAAAACGCCGCCGAGGCTGTGGTGGTGGAGTACGAGGTGCTGCCGGCGCTGGTGAGCGTGGCCGATGCAGCCAGGAAGCAGGGCGGCGTGACGCTGCATGACGAGGCGCCCGACAACCAGTGCTACAAGTGGACGCTTGGCGACCGGGCAGCGGTCGACGCGGCCTTCGCCAAGGCGGCGCATGTGACGAAGCTGGACCTGGTGAACAACCGGCTGATCCCGAACCCGATCGAGCCGCGCGTGGCCATCGGCAACTACAGCCGCGGGACCGAAGAATACGTGCTGTACGTCTCCAACCAGAATCCGCACGTCGAGCGGCTGCTGATGACCGCATTCGTGCTCGGCCTGCCCGAACACAAGGTGCGGGTGATCGCGCCCGACGTCGGCGGCGGCTTCGGCTCCAAGATCTTCCTGTACGCCGAAGACGTGTGCCTGACCTGGGGCGCCAAGCACCTGAACCGCAGCATCAAGTGGACGGCCGAGCGCTCGGAATGCTTCCTGTCGGACGCCCACGGCCGCGACCACGTCAGCCACGCCGAAATGGCGATGGACCAGGACGGCAAGTTCCTGGCGCTGCGGGTCCACACCGACGCCAACCTGGGCGCCTACCTGTCGACGTTCTCCACCGCGGTGCCCACCATCCTGTACGCAACCTTGCTGGCGGGGCAGTACACGACGCCGCAGATCTATGTCGAGGTCGACGCCTGGTTCACCAATACCGCGCCGGTCGATGCCTATCGCGGCGCCGGACGGCCGGAAGCCACCTACCTGCTGGAGCGGCTGGTGTCGCGCTGCGCCTGGGAGATGAAGCTGGGCCAGGACGAGATCCGCAAGCGCAATTTCATCACCACCTTTCCCTACCAGACGCCGGTGGCGCTGCAGTACGACACGGGCGATTTCCACGCCTGCATGAACAAGGCCAATGCGTTGGCGGAGGTGTCCGGTTTCGCGGCGCGCAAGGCCGAAACCGAAAAGCGCGGCAAGCTGCGCGGCATCGGCTACTCCAGCTACATCGAGGCCTGCGGCATCGCGCCGTCCAACATCGCCGGCGCGCTGGGCGCCCGCGCCGGCCTGTTCGAGTGCGGCGAGATCCGGGTCCACCCGACCGGCAGCGTCACGGTCTTCACCGGGTCGCACAGCCACGGCCAGGGCCACGAGACCACGTTCGCGCAGGTGGTCGCTGCGCGCCTGGGCATTTCGGTCGATGCGGTGGACGTGGTCCACGGCGATACCGGCCGGGTGCCGTTCGGCATGGGCACCTATGGCTCGCGCTCGATCTCGGTCGGCGGCGCGGCGATCATGAAGGCGCTCGACAAGATCGAGACCAAGGCCAAGAAGATCGCCGCCCACCTGATGGAGGCCAGCGACGCCGACATCGAGTTCGCCAACGGCGAGTTCACGGTCAAGGGCACCGACAAGAAGGTCGCTTTCGGCCAGGTGGCGCTGACGGCCTATGTGCCGCACAACTACCCGCTCGACAAGCTGGAGCCGGGCCTGAACGAAACCGCCTTCTACGACCCGACCAATTTCACTTTCCCGGGCGGCACCTACATCTGCGAGGTCGAGATCGACCGCCAGACCGGCGAAGTGAAGATCGACCGCTTCACCGCAGTCGACGATTTCGGCACCATCATCAATCCGATGATTGTCGAGGGCCAGGTGCACGGCGGGCTGGTGCAGGGCATCGGCCAGGCGCTGATGGAAAACTGCGTCTACGACAACGAGAGCGGCCAGTTGCTCACCGGCAGTTTCATGGACTACGCCATGCCGCGCGCCGAAGACTTTCCGCAGTTCAAGCTCGATACCGTCTGCACTCCCTGCACCCACAACCCGCTGGGTACCAAGGGCTGCGGCGAAGCCGGCGCCATCGGTTCGCCGCCGGCGGTGATCAACGCCGTGCTCGATGCGCTGGCGCCGCTGGGCGTCAAGGACTTCGACATGCCGGCCTCGCCGCACCGGGTCTGGGAAGCGATGACCCATGGCAGCGTCAGCCCGCAGCAGGAGCCGCAGCAGCCCGCCGCCACCGCCGCCACCCAGGGCCGGCCCACCGTCTGAACACTGCAAGGAAAACCAAACCATGTATGCCTTCACCTATGAGCGGCCCGCGACGCTGGCCGATGCATCCCGCCTGGCCGCTGCCGGCGCCAAGCCGCTGGCCGGCGGCCAGACCCTGCTGGCGTCGATGAAGCTGCGGCTGGCGGCGCCGGAGCAGCTGGCCGACCTGGCCGCGATCAAGGAGCTCAGCGTCATCAAGAAGGAAGGCAATGCGTTCCTGATCGGCGCGATGGCGCGCCATCTCGAGGTCGGCAACCATGCCGAGATCAAGGCCCAGTTCCCGGCGCTGGCCGACCTGGCGTCGCGCATCGGCGACCGGCAGGTGCGCGCGCTGGGCACGCTGGGCGGCTCGGTGGCCAACAACGATCCGGCGGCCTGTTATCCCAGCGCGGTGCTGGCGGCTGGCGCCACCATCGTCACCGACCGCCGCGAGATCGCCGCCGACGATTATTTCCAGGGCATGTTCACCACCGCGTTGCAGGAGGGCGAGCTGATCAAGGCGATCCGCTTCCCGATCCCCAAGCGGGCGGCGTACGAAAAGCTGCGCCAGAAGGCATCGCACTTTCCGTTGATCGGCGTGTTCATCGCGCAGTACGACACCGGCGTGCTGAAGGGACAGGTGCGGGTGGCCGTCACCGGCGGCGGCAACGGCGTTTTCCGTCACCAGGGGCTGGAGGCGGCGCTGACCAGCAGCTTCACGTCGGCGGCGGCTGCCGCGGTCAAGATCGACGCCAGCAACCTGTCGGCCGACCTGCACGCCTCCGCCGCCTATCGCGCCAACCTGATCAGCGTGATGGCGCAGCGGGCCGTGGCCAAGGCCCTGGGCTGACCCGGGGCCCGACAATCGCGAGATGACCGCAACCGCCGCGCCAGCTCCCACAGCGTCGATCGATTCCCTGACCGCGGCGCTGCAGCGAGCCGGTTACTTTGCCGACCGGCGACTGGCGACGGCGGTGTTCCTGGCGCTCAAGCTGCAACGGCCGCTGCTGCTCGAAGGCGAGCCCGGTGTCGGCAAGACCGAACTGGCCAAGGCGCTGGCGACCGTGCTCGGACGCGAGTTGCTGCGCCTGCAGTGCTACGACGGAATGGAGCAACGTGAAGCGCTCTACGAGTGGAATTACGCCGCCCAGCTGCTGCACATGCGCGCGACCGAGCTGCGCGACCACGGCGCGGGCGACGCGGCCCAGGTCGAGCGCGAGGTCTACCAGGAGCGTTACCTGATCCGCCGTCCGCTGCTGCAGGCGCTGCAGGCGCCGCCGCCGGGCGCGGTGCTGCTGATCGACGAGGTCGATCGCGCCGACGAGCCGTTCGAGGCCTTCCTGCTGGAGTACCTGGGCGAATACCAGGTCAGCATTCCCGAGCTCGGCACCATCGCGGCGGTGGCGACGCCGGTCACGATCCTGACCAGCAACCGCACCCGCGAACTGAACGACGCGGTCAAGCGCCGCTGCCTGTACCACTGGCTGGACTATCCGGAGCGCGAGCGCGAGCTGGCCATCGTGCGCGCCCGCGTGCCCGAGGCCGGGCCGGCGCTGTCGGAGCAGGTGGCGCAGTTCATCGGCCGCCTGCGCAGCCAGCCGTTTGCCAGCGCCTTCCAGCGGGCGCCGGGGATTGCCGAGAGCGTGGAGTGGGCCAAGGCGCTGGTGGCGCTGGACACGCTGGTGGTCGATCCGGAGGTGGTGGCGGACACCGCCGGCATCCTGTTCAAGCAGCGCGAGGACATCGCCGCGCTGACCCGCGAGCTGTCGATCGACCTGCTCAAGCCCGAGGAAGAAGCGGCAGGGTGACGGGTTTGAGCGCAGTACGCGACGCGACAAGCGTGGGGGCTCATTGACCATGCAGCTGGGCGACGCGCGCACCGGAAAGCTGGCCGACAACATCACCGGCTTTGGCCGGGCGCTGCGGCGTGCCGGCGTCCCGGTGGATGGCGCCCGCATCGCGCTGGCGCAGCAGGCGATGCAGCTGGTGGGCGTGGCCGCAAAGGCCGACATCGGCGCCGCGATGGAAGCGGTCATGGTCAGCTGCGAACAGGACCGGATGGTCTTTCGCGAACTGTTCGACGTCTATTTCCGCGATCCGCAGATGGCCAACAAGTTGCTGGCGCAGATGCTGCCGTCGGCGCAAGGCAAGGCCGAACCCAGCAAGCGGCGTCCCCGCGTGAACGAAGCACTGGCGCCGCGCAAGCCGCCGGGCCAGAGCGTCCCGGCGCCGGACCAGGAAGTCGATTTCGACGCCGCGATGACGGCCAGCGACCTCAACCTGCTTCGGCATGCGGACTTCGGCGCGCTCGGCGCCAGCGAATATCAGTTGCTGGCCCGGCTGGCACGCGACATCCGGCTGCCGGTGCCGCAGGTGGCGTCGCGGCGCGCCCGGCCCGGCCTGCGCGGTCCCCAGGTCCACTGGCCGGGCGTGATGCGTCACGCTGCACGGACCGGCGGCGAGCCGCTGGAGCTGCGGCGGCTGCAGCGGTGCGAGCAAGCCTTGCCGCTGCTGGTGCTGGTCGACGTCTCCGGTTCGATGGAACGCTATGCGCGGCTGTTGCTGGCCTTTTTGCATGCCGCCACGCGGGCCCACCGGCGCCGCGACGTGTTCGCCTTCGGCACCCACCTGACCGACCTGACGCCGGCGTTCCGGCTGGGCGACACCGACGCGATGCTGGCCGCGGTCAGCGCCGCCGTCACCGACTTCGGCGGCGGCACCCGGCTCGGCGAATCGCTGGCCACCCTGCGGCGCCAGCATGCGCGGCGGCTGGTGGGGCGCCGCACCATCGTGCTGGTCATCACCGACGGGCTGGACACCGGCGAGCCGGACCTCCTGTCCGCCGAGCTCGACTGGCTGCGCCGGCACAGCCGCCGGCTGCTGTGGCTGAACCCCTTGCTGCGCTTCGACGGCTACGCCCCGCTGGCGCGCGGCGCGGCGGTGCTGCATCGTCAGGCTGATGGAATGCTGGCGGTCCACAATCTGAGCAAACTGCAGCAGCTGGCGTCCAGCCTGGCCGCGGTGATGCGACGGTAACAACAAACAGAGACAGGAGGACCCGATGGAAATGCAAGGCAGCCGCGCGCTCGCGATCACCCAGCAGCAAGCCTGGGACGCACTGAACGATCCCGCGGTGCTGAAGGTCTGCATCCCCGGTTGCGACAAGCTCGAGCCCACCGGCGAAAACCAGTACGCGGTCGGCGTCGCGGTGAAGATCGGGCCGGTGGCGGCGCGCTTCGCCGGCAAGTTCAGCCTCTCCGATGTCGTGCCCCCCCACAGCTACACCATCGGCTTCGACGGACAGGGCGGAGCAGCGGGATTCGGCAAGGGGACTTCCAAGGTGCGCCTGACCCGGCAGGAAACCGGAGCCGGCTGCGTCCTCGACTACACCGTGCAGGCGCAGGTCGGCGGCAAGATCGCGCAGTTGGGCCAGCGCCTGATCGACGGCGCCACCCGGTCGATGGCGGAGGATTTTTTCAAGCGCTTCGACAACGAGATGAAGCGCACCCATCCGCAGGTCTATGCGGATGCCGAAGCTGCCAGCGCCGCGGCGTCGGCGTCGGATGCTGCTTCGGCGTCAGCGCCGGATGCTTCGGCGGCAGCCGGTGGCGAGGCTGCCCCGCTCGTGGCAGCCGGTGGCAGCGGCGCCGATCAAGGCAGCGGCACCGGCATGCTGACCTGGGTCTCGATCGCGGCGGTGCTGGTCGTGATCGCGGCCGTGGTCTGGTTCTCCCGTTAACGCGCCAGGCGGCGCATCAACTCAAAAGTAAAACCATGCTCCAGAAACCTGAACTCCCCGGTGGCCGCCGTTTCTCCGCCGGCCGATTCGCTTGCGGCCCCAAGCTGGCGCTGGCGCCGCTGGTGGCGGCCTGGCTCGCCGCTCCCGCGCTGGCCCAGGCGCCCGACGAACCGGTGGTCCGGAGCTTGCAGCCGGTGGTCATCAGCGTCACGCGCGGAGTCGAGCAGCGCGCTTTCGACACCGCCGCTTCGATCGACGTCATCGACGGCAGCACCATCCGCAATGGCCAGCTGCAGGTGAACCTGTCCGAGGCGCTGGCGCGGGTGCCGGGCGTGGTCGCGCAGAACCGCCAGAACTACGCGCAGGACATCCAGATCTCCTCGCGCGGCTTCGGCGCGCGCTCGACCTTCGGCGTGCGCGGCCTGCGGCTGTATCTCGACGGCATCCCGGCCAGCGGTCCCGACGGCCAGGGCCAGGTGTCGCATTTCGACCTGGCATCGGCGTCGCGCATCGAGGTCTTGCGCGGCCCGTTCTCGGCGCTGTACGGCAACTCGTCGGGCGGTGTGATCAGCATGTACACCGCCGACGGCGGCCCGCAGACCGTCGCCGACCTGGCGCAGGCCTTCGGCAGCGATGGCGTGCAGCGGACGGGGCTGCGCCTGAGTGGCCAGCAGGGCGCGCTGCAGTACAACCTGAGCGCGTCCCGTTTCGAGACCGACGGCAGCCGCGAGCACAGCGCGGCCCAGCGCACCGGCTTCAACGGCAAGGTCAAGTACACGCAGAGCGACGACACCCGCTGGACCTTCGTCCTCAACAGCGTCCGGATGCCGGACGTGCAGGATCCACTGGGCCTGACCCGCAAGGAGCTGGAGGCCAATCCGCGCCAGGCGACGCCGGCGGCAATCACGTTCAACACCCGCAAGTCGGTCGACCAGACGCAGGCCGGCGCGGTGCTGGACCACCGCTTCAACGCGCGCCATTCGATCCAGCTCACGGCCTATACGGGTGAGCGCGGCACCGAGCAGTTCCAGTCGATCCCGGTGGCGACGCAGCAGGCGGCCACCCAGCCCGGCGGCGTGATCGACCTGGAGCGCCGCTACAGCGGCGCGGATGCGCGCTGGATCTACAAGGACCGGGTGCTGGACCGGCCGCTGACGCTCACGGCGGGCCTGTCGGCCGAGCAGCTGGACGAATCGCGGCGGGGCTTTCGCAATTTCGTCGGCACCACGCTGGGCGTGCAGGGCGCGCTGCGGCGCGACGAGGCCAACACGGTCAAAAGCTTCGACCAGTACCTGCAGGCGGAATGGATCCCGCAACCGCGCCTGCGCGTGTCGGCCGGGCTGCGCCATTCGCGTGTCAAGTTCGATTCGCGCGACCAGTACATCGTGGCGGGCAATCCGGATGACAGCGGGTCCGTCAGCTACAGCGCCACCTCGCCGGTGCTGGGCCTGGTCTTCCACGCCAGCGACGCGGTGAACCTGTATGCCGCGATCGGACGCGGCTTCGAAACCCCGACCTTCAACGAACTGGCTTACCGGCCCAGCGGCGGCACCGGCCTGAACTTCAATCTGCAAAACGCCACCAGCCGGCAGTTCGAGCTCGGCATCAAGACCCAGTTCGGTGACAACTGGGCGTTCAACGCGGCGTATTTCCAGGCCCGCACCGCCAACGAGATCGCGGTCCTGAGCAATACCGGGGGCCGCAGTACCTTCCAGAACGCGGGCAGCACCACCCGCAAGGGGGTCGAGGCCACGGCGACGGGTCGCTGGCAAGGCGGCTGGTCGGCTTACCTCGCGGCCAGCTACCTGGAGGCGGTCTACCGCGACGGCTTCCTCACCTGCACGGCAGCGCCTTGCGGCGTGCCCACCACCCGGATCGCCGCCGGCAACCGGATCCCGGGGATCCCGCGCGCGACCCTGTTCGCCGAGCTGGCCTGGGAGCATCGCCCGTGGGGCCTGGAGACCGCGCTCGAATGGCGGCGCGTCGGCCAGATGGTGGTCAACGACAGCAACAGCGACGCCGCGCCGGCCTCCAGCGTGCTGAACCTGCGGCTCGCGCTGGCGCAGAAAGCCGGCCGCTGGTCGTTCCGCGAATTCCTGCGGGTCGACAACCTGACGCGGCGCGACTATGTCGGGTCGGTGATCGTCAACGAAGGCAACGGCCGCTTCTTCGAGCCGGCGCCGGGCCGGACCTGGCTGCTCGGCGCCAACGCCAGCTACGCCTTCTAGCGCGCAGCGGACCCGTGGAAAACCTCGACGTGATGGTGCTGCGGACGCTGCGCGACTGGCGCGTCGCCGGCCAGCGGGCGCTGATGGCGACGGTGGTGCGCACCTGGGGCTCGTCGCCGCGGCCGGTAGGTTCCATCATGGCGCTGTGCGAGGACGGCTCGGTGGTGGGTTCGGTGTCCGGCGGCTGCATCGAGGACGACTTGATCTATCGCTTCACGCAGGCCTATGCGGCGAAGGAGCCGGGCCACCAGATTCCTTCGGGGCCGCCGACCTTCGTCAAATACGGCATCACCGCGGACGAGGCCCACCGGTTCGGCCTGCCGTGCGGCGGCACGCTGGAACTGCTGCTCGAATACGACCCCGACGCCGCCAGCCTGGCCGAGCTGGTGCAGGCGCTGGAAGCGGGCCAGTTGATGCAGCGGACGGTCACCCTGGTCGATGGCGCGGTGCAGCTGGCGCCAGCCCCGGCGCCGACCGGTCTGGAAGCGGACCAGACCCGGGTCGTCAACACCTTCGGCCCGGAGTACCGGATGCTGCTGATCGGCGCCGGCCAGCTCACCGAATACCTGGCCACGATGGCGCTGTTCAGCGGCTTCGCGGTGACGGTCTGCGACCCGCGAGAAGAGTACCGCGGCGCCTGGAACGTGGCGGGCGCGAAGCTGCTGCCCGAAATGCCGGACGACGTGGTCATCGCCTTCAAGCCGGACCGGCGCAGCTGCGTGGTGGCGCTGACGCACGATCCCAAGCTGGACGACCTGGCGCTGCTGGAGGCGCTGAAGACCGACGCTTTCTACGTCGGCGCAATCGGCAGTCGCCGCAACAACGAGACCCGGCACCAGCGGCTGATCGAGCACTTCGGCGAGACCCGCGAAACGCTGGCCCGGCTGCGCGGCCCGATCGGCATCTACATCGGCAGCAAGACCCCGCCCGAAATCGCGGTCAGCGTCATGGCCGAGATCCTGGC
>JAJAZH010000191.1 GCA_026785815.1 Ramlibacter sp.
GTCGTACAGCGCCTGGGCGCGGCTGTTGCCTTGCTTGAGGTCCAGCCACAGGCGGTGCGCACCGAGGTCGTCGAAGGCGACCTTCTTGGCCACCCGCAGTGCCGCCCGGCCGTAACCGGAGCCCTTGCTGCTGACCACCAGCCGCTTGAGCTCGAGCGACAGGTTCTGGCTGCGGCAACCGATCAGGATCAGGAAGCCGACGGCGTCCAGGCCGGGGCCACCCTCGATGATGAAGTGCCGGAAGTCCGGAAAGCGGATCGCGGCGTCGTGCTGGGTGCGCTCCCACGGCGTGATGAACGGCCGGTTGGCCGAATCGTTCTCCAGCGACAGCACCAACTCCAGGTCGCTGCTCATCGTCGGGCGCAGCCGCACGCGAACCGGAGTGCGATCGGGCGAATGGGCGGCGAAGTTGGCGGCGGTCATGGCGGCTCCTTCAGATGTCGATCTCGACGGCGTCCCCGTGCAATTCCATCAGCTCCCGGCGCGAGGCGGCTTCGCCCTTGCCCATGAGTTTGGTGATCAGACTTTCGGTCTGCAGGAAATCGAAAGCGCCCAGGTGCACCGGCAGCAGGCGCCGGGTATCGGGATTGAGCGTCGTTTCCCACAATTGTTCCGCGCTCATCTCGCCCAGTCCCTTGAAGCGGCTGATGCTCCATGCGCCTTCGCGCACGCCTTCCTTGCGCAACTTGTCCAGGATCGCCGTCAACTCGCCCTGGTCCAGCGCGTAGCTCTTGGACGCGGGTTTCTTGCCCCGCGCCGGCGCATCGACCCGGAACAGCGGCGGCCGCGCCACATACAGGTGGCCGGCTTCGATCAACTTCGGGAAATGGCGGAAGAACAGCGTCAGCAGCAGCACCTGGATGTGCGAGCCGTCGACGTCGGCGTCCGACAGGATGCAGACCTTGCCGTAGCGCAACCCCGCCAGGACGTCCGCCCCACGCGCCGCTGGCTTGCCGGGCTCGCTGCCTTCGACGGCGTCACTCGCTGACGTGGAGGGGATGGCGCCGCTGAGCCCGGGCGCGTCCTCGATCCCGTGCGGATCGACGCCGATGGCGACCGCGATGTCGTGGATCTCGGTGTTGGCGAACAGGCGATCGCGCTCGACCTCCCAGGTGTTGAGCACCTTGCCGCGCAGCGGCAGCACCGCCTGCGATTCCTTGTCGCGGCCCAACTTGGCCGAGCCGCCGGCGGAATCGCCCTCGACCAGGAACACCTCGTTGTGGCTCAGGTCCTTGCTTTCGCAATCGGTCAGCTTGCCCGGCAGCACGGCGACGCCCGAGCCCTTGCGCTTCTCGACCTTCTGGCCGGCCTTCTGCCGCGTCTGCGCCGCCTTGATGGCCAGCTCGGCCAGCTTGCGTCCGTATTCGACGTGCTGGTTCAGCCACAGCTCGAGCGCCGGCCGCACGAAGCTGGAGACCAGCCGGACCGCGTCGCGCGAATTGAGCCGTTCCTTGATCTGGCCCTGGAACTGCGGGTCCAGCACCTTGGCGGACAGCACATAGGAAGCGCGGGCGAACACATCCTCGGGCAGCAGCTTGACGCCCTTGGGCAGCAACGAGTGCAGCTCGACAAAGCTCTTCACCGCGTTGAACAAGCCGTCGCGCAGCCCGCTCTCGTGGGTGCCGCCGGCGCTGGTGGGAATCAGGTTGACGTAGCTCTCGCGCACCGGCTGGCCGTCTTCGGTGAAGGCCACGCACCACTGCGCGCCCTCGCCTTCGGCGAACGTGTCGTTGTTCTGGGCAAAGCCCTCGCCTTCGAACAGCGGGATCACCGGGTCGGCGTTCAGGGTCTGCATCAGGTAGTCGCGCAGGCCGCCCTTGTATTGCCAGCTCTGGGTTTCCTTCGATTTCTCGTTGACCAGCGACACGGTCACGCCGGGCATCAGCACGGCCTTGCTGCGCAGCAGGTGGGCCAGTTCGGCCATCGGCAACTGGGCGGTCTCGAAGTATCTGGGGTCGACCCAGACCCGCACCGTCGTGCCCTGGCGCCGGTCGCCTTCGATCATCTTGCGCAGCTGCAGTTTTTCGGTGACGTCGCCAGCCTCGAACACCAGCTTGGCGACCATGCCTTCGCGGTGCGTCACCGCTTCCAGCCGCCTGGCCAATGCATTGGTCACCGACACGCCGACGCCGTGCAGGCCACCGGAAAAACTGTAGGCGCCGCCCTTGCCCTTGTCGAACTTGCCGCCGGCATGCAGCCGGGTAAAGACCAGCTCGATCACCGGCGCCTTTTCTTCCGGGTGCAGGCCGAACGGGATGCCGCGGCCGTCGTCCTCGACGCTGACCGAGCCGTCGGGGTGCAGGATCACCTTGATCCGTTTGCCGTGGCCGGCCAGGGCCTCGTCGGCCGCGTTGTCCAGCACTTCCTGGATCACGTGCAGCGGGTTGTCAGTGCGCGTGTACATGCCGGGCCGCTGCTTGACGGGCTCCAGGCCCTTGAGCACGCGGATCGAGCCTTCGGAATACTCGGTCGGAAGTTTGACTGCCATGGGTGCGGGATTGTAGTCCCGCCAGGCCCCGTCGCTGGATGGACATACAGGCCGGACATCGAGGAACGAACCGTCGATCTGTTTGCAGTCATCGTCGGCCGCGCTCTCCATTGCCGCGCCGACGCTCCGCGCAGCGGGCTTCACCCCCATTCGGTACAGTCAGCGCATGCAGACTGCCCCCACCGCTCCCCGTCTCTCGATGCTGCAGGTGCTGGTTTGCGGCGCCTTCATCGTCACGCTGTCGATGGGCATTCGCCACGGCTTCGGCCTGTGGCTGCAGCCGATCACCCAAGCCCAGGGCTGGACCCGGGAAAACTTCGCGTTCGCCATCGCCATCCAGAACCTGGCGTGGGGCTGCTTCGGCATCTTCGCCGGCATGGTGGCGGACCGGTTCGGCGCTTTCCGCGTGATCGTCGGCGGCGCCCTGCTCTATGCCGCCGGGCTGGCGGGCATGGCGCTGTCATCCAGCGTGCTGGTCTTCACGCTGACCGCAGGCGTCCTGATCGGCGCAGCCCAGGCCGGAACCACCTACGCCGTCATCTACGGAATCATCGGCCGCCAGATCGACCCGGCAAAACGCTCCTGGGCCATGGGCGTCGCCGCCGCTGCCGGCTCCTTCGGACAGTTCCTGATGGTGCCGGTCGAAGGCTTCCTGATCTCGGGCCTGGGCTGGCAACAGGCACTGCTGGTGCTGGGCGTCATGGTGTTGCTGATCGCGCCGCTGGCGTTCGGCCTGCGCGAGCCCGGCTTCGCCGGCGGCGCCACGCCCAAGCGCGACCAGACCATCCTGCAGGCCCTGCGAGAGGCCCTGAAATATCCGAGCTTCCAGTTGCTGATGGCCGGCTACTTCGTCTGTGGCTTCCAGGTGGTGTTCATCGGCGTGCACATGCCCAGTTACCTGAAGGACCAGGGCCTGTCGCCGCAAGTGGCCAGTTACGCACTGGCCCTGATCGGCCTGTTCAACGTCTTTGGCACCTACTTCGCCGGAGTCCTCGGCCAGAAACTGGCCAAGCGCAAGATCCTGGCCTTCATCTACCTGGCCCGATCGGTGGTGATCGCGCTGTTCCTGATCGTCCCGATCTCGCCGACGTCGGTCTACGTCTTCTCCGCCGTCATGGGCTTGCTGTGGCTGTCGACAGTGCCGGTGACCAACGCTGCGGTGGCCGGGATTTTCGGCGTCGCGCATCTCTCGATGCTGAGCGGCTTCGTCTTCTTCAGCCACCAGATCGGCTCCTTCTTGGGCGTCTGGCTGGGCGGGCTGTTGTACGACCGCACCGGCAGCTACGACATCGTCTGGTACATCGCCATCGGGCTGGGCATCGTGGCCGCGCTGGTCAACCTCCCGGTGCGCGAGTCGCCGATCCTGCGGGCGCCCGCGCCCCAAGCGGCCTGACATGCAGCTTCGGACCCGCAAAATACTGGGTTATGCAGTGGCGCTGGCGGCGCTGCTGGCGGTGTTCACGCTGTACGCCCGGCCCGAAACCATGGTGAATCTGGCCGAGCAGCTCTGGGCTTGTTTCTAGGACGCAACCGCGCCATGTGCCGTCCATATCCCTTTCCGCGTCCCCTCGACCAACTCAAACGATCACTGGAGCCCCAACGATGAACTTCCGCCAGACCGCCCTTTCACTTGCAGTCGCAACCGCCGCTCTCGGCCTGGTCGGCTGTGGCACCGGCAGTGACGATGACGCGAAGCCGACGCAGGCACCGGTTTCGGTGGGCGATACGGTGGCGCTGACGGCTTCCGGCCGACTGATCTCGTTCAACCGCGCCACGCCTGGCACCCCGGTCGGCTCGATCGCGATCAGCGGCCTGACTGGCAAGACCTTGGTGGTAATCGACGGCCGGCCGGCGGACGGCAAGCTGTATGGCCTGACCAGCGACGGTAACGTGTTCCTGCTCGATCCCGCGACTGGTGTTGCCAGCCTCAAGGTCACCCTCAAGGCCGCCGCCGGTGACGACAATCCGTATGCCGGCCTGACGGGCACGCGCTTCGGGATCGACTTCAACCCGGTCGTCGACCGCCTGCGCGTGGTCAGCGACACCGGCCAGAACCTGCGCATCAACGTGGACACTGGCGACACCACGACCGACGGCGCGATCGCTTCGGCCAGCACGGTCACCGCGGCTGCCTACACCAACTCGTTCGCCGGCAGCACCAGCACCCAGCTGTTCGACCTCGACCTGAAAGAGGGCCGCCTCCAGCTTCAGAATCCGCCGAACGACGGGGTTCTGAGCGCTGGCGTTGCGCTGGGCGTCACGGCCGATGCGTCCAACGGATTCGACATCGATTCGCGCACCAACACCGGCTTCGCCGTGCTGCGGGTCGCCGGTGAAACCGCGCTGTACAGCATCAACCTGTCCGCCACCGCCAACGCGGCGACCATGGTCGGCGTGATCGCGGACGGCGGCGAGATCGTCGGCGTGGCGCTGGCGACCGCCGCCGCCGCCCCGACCGCGATCGGGCTGACCAGCGACAACCGGCTGGTCGCTTTCAATCCGCAAGCTCCGAACGCCCTGACCTCCTCTACCGCCATCACCGGCCTGGCTGCCGGCGAGTCCATCGTCGGCGTTGATTTCCGGCCGCGGGACGGCATGCTTTACGGCGTGTCGAGCGCCGGCAAGCTGTACACCATCAACCCGGCGAGCGGCGCTGCGACGCTGCGCGCCAGCCTGATGGCCGACCCGGCCGATACCACTGCGCAGTTCACCGGCCTGGCCGGCGGCGCCATCAGCGTTGACTTCAATCCGGCCGCCGACCGCCTGCGGATCGTGAGCAGCACCGGCCAGAATCTGCGAGTGGTGGTTGAGACGGTCACTACCGCCGGTGTCACCGTGACGGCCGGCAACACCACCACCGACACACAGATCAACCGCGCCAGTGGCGCCGCATTGGTGCTGGCCTCGGCCTATAGCAACAACTTCGCCGGCACCACGTCGACCACGCTGTTCAACCTCGAGCAGAACACCGATCAGTTGACGCAGCAGATCCCGCCCGACGAC
>JAJAZH010000192.1 GCA_026785815.1 Ramlibacter sp.
ACGGCGCCGTCTTTTCCGGGGCGCTCGCGGGGGGGGCCCTGGCGGCCCTGGTCGCGGGGGGGGCCCGCGCCGCCGGGCCGCCCCATCCGGGGCACAGCCCCCTCGGGGGGCAGCGCAGTTCCCGAAGGGACAAGCGTGGGGGCCATTGCACTCCAGGGCCCAATCGCGTTCATGCGGATCCGGTCGCCGAGCAACGCGCCCCCGCTCTTGCGGCGCGACGGGTCGATCGAGATCACGGCGATGCGCAGGCTGTCGTCCTGGTCGAGCCGCAACCGCCGGATCAATTCGTCGGTCAATGACGACTTGCCAGCGCCGCCAGTGCCGGTGATGCCGAGCACCGGCGTGGTCCGGGTCGCGGCCTGGGCCCGCAACTCCTCGACGACGCCGGGGTTGAGCGCGGAGTTCTCGATCGCGGTGATCAACTGCGCCAGGGCGCGCCAGTTCAACTCGCCGTGGCCCTGGATCAAGCCCAGGTCCTGCGGCGAATTGCGCGACAGGTCCTTGTCGCAGCGCATCACCATCTCGCCGATCATTCCGGCCAGCCCCATGCGCTGGCCATCCTCGGGGCTGTAGATCCTGGCCACGCCGTAGTCGTGCAGCTCGCGGATTTCGGGCGGTACGATCACGCCGCCGCCGCCGCCGAACACCTGGATTTGCTCGCCGCCGCGCTGGCGCAACAGGTCCACCATATATTTGAAATATTCGACGTGGCCGCCCTGGTAGGAACTGATTGCGATGCCCTGCACGTCTTCCTGCAGCGCGGCGGTCACCACTTCGTCCACGCTGCGGTTGTGCCCAAGGTGGATCACTTCAGCGCCCATGCCCTGCAGGATGCGCCGCATGATGTTGATGGCCGCGTCATGGCCGTCGAACAGGCTGGCCGCCGTGACGAAACGCACCTTGTGCGTGGGACGGTAATTGGCGAGCGCCTTGAATTCGGCGGACAGGTCGGTCATGGAAGTCTCCGGAAGGACGCGGCCCGCAACAGGCGGCGCGAATGCATTCTCGATGGCGTGACCTTATTTGACGTTGACGTAAACGTCAATCAGGCGTGACCGGTCAGCTGACCCTCACGCCCTGGATCGCCGGGTCCGGCGGCGGATAGCGCAGGCCGAGCGAGCCCAGCCTGTCGCGCACCAGCGTCGCGATCATCAGGTTGCGGTGGGTCTTGGAGTCGGCCGGGACGATGGTCCATGGCGCCCATTCGGTGCTGGTCGCGCCGAGCAGTTCCCCGTAAGCGGCCATGTAGTCCGCCCAGTGCTTGCGTACCTCGAGGTCGGCGGCCATGAACTTCCAGGCCTTGGCGGGGTCGTCGATGCGCTCCTGCAGACGCTCGCGCTGCTCCTGAGGGCTGATGTGCAGCATGAACTTCATGATCACGGTCCCGGATTCGGCCAGCAGGCGCTCGAACTCGTTGATCTGCTGGAAGCGGAGCTGCGTCGCCTTGGGCGGCAGCGTGCCGAGCACCACCGGGACCAGCACGTCCTCGTAGTGGCTGCGGTTGAAGATCATCAGTTCGCCGGCGCCGGGCACCCGCTGGTGGATGCGCCAGAGGAAATCGTGGTCCCGCTCGTCGCTGGTCGGCGCTTTCCAGCTGGCGGTATGCACGCCCAGCGGGCTGACCCGGCCGAACACGCCGCGGATGGTGCCATCCTTGCCCGATGCGTCCATGCCTTGCAGCACGACCAGCACCTTGAAGCGGCGGTCCGCGAACAGCACGTCCTGCAATTCATCGATCTCGATGGCGAGGGCCTCGACCGCTAGTTTGTCGGCCGCCTTGTCACCGCTGGAATGCGGCTTCGCCGCCGGATCGAACTTCGACAGGTCGACCGGCTTGCCGGCGGTGGTGCGGGGTTGCCAGGCTGCCAGCGGGGCGGCGGCCTGTCGTTTGCCCTTCACGGGTTTGGCGGTCATGGCCGCAAGCTCACTTGTACAGGACTCCTGGCAGCCACATCCCGATCGCCGGGAACGCATACAGCAGGAACAGGGCGATGACCTGGATGCCCATGAACGGCATCATGCCGGCGAAGATCTGATTCAGCGTCACGTGCGGCGGCGACACCCCCTTCAGATAGAACGCGGCCATCGCCACCGGTGGCGACAGGAACGCCGTCTGCAGGTTCAGCGCCACCAGCAGCCCGAAGAACAGCGGATCGACGCCGAACTTCGGCAACAGCGGAATGAAGATGGGCATGAAGATCACGATGATCTCGGTCCACTCCAGCGGCCAGCCCAGGATGAAGATGATGAACTGGCTCAGCAGCAGGAACTGGATCGTGTTCAGGCCGAGCGACAGCACCCAGCGTTCGATCAGGTCCTGGCCGCCCAGCAGCGCGAAGGAAGCCGAGAAGATCGACGAGCCGACGAACAGCCAGCACACCATCGCGCTGGTCTTGGCCGTCAGGAAGGACGATTCCTTGATGATGCCGCCAAGATCCCTGGCGGTATTCGACACCACATGGCCGTTGCCGCTGCGGCGCGCCGCGAGGTAGCGGTAGATGCCGGCCAGGATGATGCCGCCGAAGGCGCCCACGGCAGCCGCTTCAGTGGGTGTCGCCAGGCCGAAGACGATCGATCCCAGCACGCCGATGATCAGCACCGCCAAGGGGAAGAACGACCCGAGCAGCATCTTGAAGATCTCCAGCCGCTGCCAGTTCATCAGCCAGCTGATGAAGGCAATGGCGGCCAGCCCGATCGCCAGCGTCACCCAGAACCAGGTCGGTGCCGGGACCCGTTCCGCCGCGGCGGCAGCGGGTGCAGCGGGAGCCGGCTGGGCCGCCGCCACGGCGGTCGCCGTCGCC
>JAJAZH010000193.1 GCA_026785815.1 Ramlibacter sp.
CCGTCTCGTCATTGAGGATGTAGCCGGTTTCGTCGAGCAGGCCGTCCTGCCCGTGGCTGGTAAAAGGATCGAGCGCCACGTCTGTCATCACGCCGAGCCCGGGAAACCGCTTCTTGAGTTCACGCACCACTCGCGGCACCAATCCCTTCGCGTTCCACGCCTCCTGCCCGTCCGACGTCTTCAGCGACGGGTCGATCACTGGGAACAGCGCCATGGCGGGAATGCCGAGTTCGACGCACTGTTCGGCCACCGGCAGCAACAGGTCGAGGCTGAGACGCTCCACGCCGGGCATCGAAGCGACCGACTCACGCCGTTGCTGGCCATCGAGCACGAACACCGGGTAGATCAGGTCATGCGTGGTCAGGGCGTGCTCGCGCACCAGGTTGCGGGTGAAGTCGTCGCGCCGAAGCCGTCTCGGACGGCCATGGGGGAAGGGGGCATGGAAGCTCATGGACGAAAATTGTGCCCGAAGCCCGGCGCTCCCGCGGCCGAGTTTCCTGTGGTTTGTTGGCGCAAACCGTAGCCATCCGGCACGGATTGCCTTGCCGAATCGAAATTGCGGCCTTGAAACTACCCATCCGCTTTGTTAAATTAGCCGTGGGCGGTTCGCCGCTCCCCGCTTCTCCTCCCTGAGCGGGCGCCTTGATGTGTGACAGCAAAAAGGCTTCCCACCCCGGCTCAGGCCGGGGTTTTTTTTCTTCGGCCCGTCAGGCCGGGGTTTTTCCTTCGGTCGTTCAGCCCCATACACTTGCGTCCATGCTCTGGGTCAAGGCCTTCCATATCGTTTTCGTGGCCAGTTGGTTTGCCGGCCTGTTCTACCTGCCGCGCCTGTTCGTCAACCTGGCGATGGTGGCGCCGCAGTCGATCGCCGAGCGCGAGCGCCTGCTGCTGATGTCTCGCAAGCTGCTTCGCTTCAGCACCCTGATTGCCGTGATCGCGCTGGCTCTGGGGGTTTACCTTTGGCTTGGCTACGGCATCGGCCGGGGCACGGGCTGGATGCACGCGAAGCTGGCCGTGGTGGCGTTGGCGGTGGCCTACCACCATTGGTGCGCGGTCCTGCTGCGGCGCTTCATCGCGGGCGCCAATCGACGCAGCCACCGCTGGTACCGCTGGTTCAACGAAGCGCCGGTCCTGCTGCTGACAGCTGCCGTGCTGCTGGTGGTCGTCAAACCTTTCTGAGGCGGGTTTGACCGTTCACAAGACCTCGGCCTGGCCCCTGGCCCAGGCCTACGCCACGCTGATCGTCTACGCCAGCCTGTATCCGTTCACCGGCTGGCGCGACCAGGGCATCGCGCCCTGGGCCTATTTGTCCAGCTCCTGGCCCAAGTACTGGACCGGCTTCGACGTCGCGGCCAACCTGGTCGGCTATGCCCCGCTGGGTTTCCTGCTGGCATTGAGCTTCCTGCGGCGCGGCGGCAAGCCGGCCATGCAGAGCAACTGGGTCGCGATGACGGTGGCGACCGTGACGGCGGCGGCGCTGTCGATGTTGCTGGAGGCGCTGCAAAGCTATCTGCCCTACCGCGTCCCATCGAATGTCGATTTCGGCTTGAACGCACTCGGCGGGCTGATCGGCGCTGTGATCGCCGGCGGTCTGGAACTGGCGGGCGCGATCGACCGCTGGAGCCGCTTTCGTTTGCGCTGGTTTGTCGAGGAAGCGCGCGGCGCGCTGGTCCTGATCGCGCTGTGGCCGGTTGCGCTGCTGTTTCCGGCCTCGGTGCCACTGGGGCTGGGCCAGGTGTTCGAGCGGCTCGAGACGGCGCTGGCCGAATGGCTGCTCGACACGCCATTTCTCGAGTGGCTGCCGGTGCGCGACATCGAGCTGCAGCCACTGATGCCGGGAACCGAGTTGCTCTGCGTTGCGTTGGGCGCGCTGATTCCTTGCTTGCTCGGCTATTCGGTGATTCGCTCCAGCGGTCGGCGCGTGATGTTCGCCCTGGTGGCGATCGGTGTCGGCGCGCTGGTCACCGCGCTTTCGTCGGCGCTGAGCTGGGGCCCCACGCACGCGTGGGCGTGGCTGAGTTCCCCGGTGAACCTGGGGCTCGGCCTCGGACTGGTGCTGGCGCTGGTCCTGCTGCCGCTGCCACGGCGCGGCTGCGCAGCGGTGCTGCTGCTGGCCCTGGTGGTGCACCTGAGCATGCTCAATCAGGCGCCGGCGAACGCGTACTTTGCGCAAACCCTGCAGATCTGGGAACAGGGCCGCTTCATCCGTTTCAACGGACTGGTGCAGTGGCTGGGCTGGCTGTGGCCCTATGCGACGCTGGTCTATGTGCTGATCCGGGTGTCGAGCCGGGAGAGCGAAGCCTAAAATCGGGCCGATGAGCGACAGCAATTGCTACTACCAGCGGCACATCTTTTTTTGCCTGAACGAACGCGCCAACGGCGAGGCCAGCTGTTCCCAGCACAACGCGCAGGCGGCGTTCGACCATTGCAAGCAACTGGTGAAGGCGGCCGGCCTGTCCGGGCCCGGCCAGGTGCGTGTGAACAAGGCCGGTTGCCTGGATCGGTGCGCCGGCGGACCGATCGCGGTGGTCTATCCCGAGGCGGTCTGGTATTCGTATGTCGATCAGCAGGACATCGAAGAGATCGTCGAGTCGCACCTGAAGAACGGCAAGGTCGTCGAGCGCCTGCTGACGCCGGCCGATGTCGGTCGCTGAGCCGGTTTCGATCCCGTTGCCGTGAATTCGAAGACCGAACGGTTCCAGCTGCAAGGCCCCGCCGGCGCCGTCGAGGTGCTGCGAGATTCGCCTGAGGACGCATCCAGGGGCGTGGCCGTCATCGCCCATCCCCATCCGCTGTTCGGCGGCACCATGGACAACAAGGTGGTGCAGACGCTGGCGCGCGCCTTCGTCCAGTCGGGCTGGACCGCGGTGCGCTTCAATTTCCGCGGCGTCGGCGCGACGGCCGGCGTCCACGATGAGGGCCGGGGCGAAGCCGCCGACCTGCTGTCAGTGATCGCGTCGACCGCGCCCGACGGACCGCTGGCACTGGCCGGCTTTTCATTTGGCTCGTTCGTTGCCAGCCGGGCCCTGCTGACGCTCTGGCCGGCTCGGGCAGTCGAGAAGCTGGTCCTGGTCGGCACCGCGGCCTCGCGGTTCGATGTGGCCACGCTGCCACCTGAGGTGCATGACCGCACTCTGGTGGTCCACGGCGAGCAGGATGACACGGTGCCGCTCCAGTCGGTGCTCGATTGGGCGCGACCGCAGTCACTCCCGGTTACGGTCGTGCCCGGGGGGGCACACTTCTTTCACGGACAATTGCCGCTGCTCAAGAACCTGGTGGTCCGCCACCTTCGCAGTTAGCCGCTCCAACCGGCCCTCACGATCCGATGAACAGATTCCTGCTGGCGCTGCTCGCGCCCATCCTGGCCTTGCTGTGCCTGGCCGCGTCGGCGCAGACGCCGCAGCCGCCCGAAATCGCAGCCCGCAGCTACCTGCTGCTCGATGTCACGGCCAACCAGGTGCTGGCGTCGCGCGACATCGACAGCCCGGTGGAGCCGGCCTCGCTGACCAAACTGATGACGCAGTACCTGGTGTTCGACGCGCTGAAGGCGAAAAAGATCGACCTGAAGCAGCGCCTGCCGGTCAGCGTGCGGGCCTGGAAGGTCGGCGGGTCCACCATGTTCATCGACCCGAAGATGACGGTGCCGGTCGACGACCTGATCAAGGGCATGGTGGTGCAGTCCGGCAACGACGCCACGGTGGCGCTGGCCGAAGGCGTCGGCGGCACGGTGGAGCGGTTCGTGCAGCTGATGAACGACCAGGCCAAGGCGCTGGGCATGAAGTCGACCGGCTACCGCAACCCCGAGGGCCTGACGCAGGCCGGTCACACCACGACGGCGCGCGACCTGAGCATCCTGGCCACCCGCCTGATGCAGGACTTTCCGGAGTACATGCATTACTACGCGATCCGGAAGTACCGCTACGAGGGCACTCCCACGGCCAACGACAGCAACCGCAACCTGCTGTTGTTCCGCGATCCGACGGTCGATGGCCTCAAGACCGGCTTTACCGAGGCGGCAGGCTATTGCCTGATTGCAACCGCCAAGCGCGATTTCCCGAATCTCGCTGGCCCGGGCGCTGCCGGTGCAGCTGCCGGCGCCACCGGCAGCCGCCGACTGCTTTCGATCATCCTGGGCGCAAGCAGCGAGAATGCGCGCGCCAACGAATCGCAGAAGCTGCTCAACTGGGGCTACACGGCGTACGAAGGCGTCAAGCTGTTCGATGCCGGCCAGCCGGTGGTCGAGCCCATGGTCTGGAAGGGCAGCCAGCGGACGGTCAAGCTGGGCCGGCCGCAGGCGCTGGTCGTCGCGGTCCCGGCCGGCACGGCGGGCAAGTTGAAAACCCAGGTCTCGCGGCCGGATCCACTGGTGGCGCCGTTCAACAAGGGCCAGCAGGTCGGCACGCTCAAGGTGATGTCGGGCGACCAGCCACTGGTCGATGTGCCGCTGCTGGTGTTGGAGACCGTGGAGCAGGCCGGGGTCCTGGGACGCGCCTGGGATGCGATCCGGCTCTGGATCCGCTGAGCGGGCCCGCCCACCCCCCAGACGCCGCACAAACCCCGCCATGCACAAACCCGCCGTTGCGGGATCGCCCGGGCCGGGATATACTCGAGGGCTTTCCCGCATTGGGGCGGGGAATTGCTTTTTTGCCTGTCACGCACCTCTTCTGGTGCAAGGCGGGCACGGGCAGACCAGCCGCAGGGCGCCAATAGGCGCCAAAAGGCCAAGAAGGGCCAACCGGGCGCCAGCGGCGCATTTCCGTATTTTCCAGACGTTTAGGGACGTTTTTCAATGCCAACCATCAACCAACTGGTGCGTCAGGGGCGCGAGGTCGAAAAGACCAAGTCCAAGAGCCCCGCGATGCAGAACAGCCCCCAGCGCCGGGGCGTGTGCACTCGCGTGTACACCACGACGCCAAAGAAGCCGAACTCGGCATTGCGCAAAGTTGCCAAGGTCCGCCTGACCAATGGCTTCGAAGTCATCTCTTACATCGGCGGCGAAGGCCACAACCTGCAGGAGCACTCGGTGGTGCTGGTGCGCGGCGGCCGTGTCAAGGACTTGCCCGGCGTGCGTTACCACATCGTGCGCGGCTCGCTCGACCTGCAGGGCGTGAAAGACCGCAAGCAGTCGCGCTCCAAGTACGGCGCCAAGCGTCCGAAGAAGGCTTAAAAGCTTTGGTCCGAACCGGCTTCAGCGCCCTTTCGGTTTTCAAGTCGTTCAAGGTGCTGATCAGGCTGTGGCGGTCTGAATCAGCGTAGTGGCCCGATTTTGGGTCGAGTAAGTGAGGGTCTTGATGGCTCTCGCGGCCCCGCAAGGGTGCCAACTGAAGCAAAGAGGTGAAACATGCCACGTCGTCGCGAAGTCCCTAAACGTGAAATCCTGCCCGACCCCAAGTACGGCAATGTCGAGCTCGCCAAGTTCATGAACGTCATCATGCAAGGCGGCAAGAAGGCGATCGCAGAGCGCATCATTTACGGCGCGCTCGAGCAGATCGAAAAGAAGAATCCGGGCAAGGACCCGGTCGAAGCCTTCACCATGGCCATCAACAACGTCAAGCCGATGGTGGAAGTGAAATCGCGCCGCGTCGGTGGCGCTAACTACCAGGTCCCGGTCGAAGTTCGCCCGGTGCGCCGGCTGGCGCTGGCGATGCGCTGGCTCAAGGAAGCAGCCAAGAAGCGCGGCGAGAAGTCGATGGCGATGCGGCTGGCCAACGAACTGATGGAAGCCACGGAAGGCCGTGGCGGCGCCATGAAGAAGCGTGACGAAGTTCACCGCATGGCTGAGGCGAACAAGGCCTTCAGCCACTTCCGCTTCTGATTTTTTCGTTGCCTTCATTGTTTGAAAAGCGACGGGCCGCCCCGCGCTTTTCAACTGTTTAACCCGGGCAAAAGTTTCGAAGGAGCCGCAGGCGACCGGAACATTTGCCCGAAAGGAATTCATCATGGCCCGCAAGACGCCTATCGAGCGCTATCGCAACATCGGTATTTCGGCTCACATCGACGCTGGCAAGACCACGACCACCGAGCGCATCCTGTTCTATACCGGTGTGAACCACAAGATCGGCGAAGTGCACGACGGCGCGGCAACGATGGACTGGATGGAGCAGGAGCAGGAGCGTGGCATCACGATCACCTCCGCTGCCACCACCTGCTTCTGGAAGGGCATGGACCTGTCGTTCCCCGAGCACCGCATCAACATCATCGACACCCCGGGCCACGTGGACTTCACCATCGAGGTGGAGCGTTCCATGCGCGTCCTGGACGGTTGCTGCATGGTGTACTGCGCCGTGGGCGGCGTGCAACCGCAGTCGGAAACCGTCTGGCGCCAGGCCAACAAGTACAAGGTGCCGCGGCTTGCGTTCGTCAACAAGATGGACCGCACCGGCGCCAACTTCTTCAAGGTCTACGAGCAGATGAAGCTGCGCCTGAAGGCCAATCCGGTGCCGATCGTGATTCCGATCGGCGCGGAAGAGAATTTCACCGGCGTGGTGGACCTGCGCAAGATGAAGGCCATCTACTGGGACGAAGCGTCCCAAGGCATGAAGTTCAACTACGACGAGATCCCGGCCGAACTGCTCGAGCTGGCCAAGGAGTGGCGCGAGAAGATGGTCGAGGCGGCCGCCGAAGCCAATGAAGAGCTGATGAACAAGTACCTGGAAGAAGGCGACCTGTCCGAGGACGAGATCACCCTGGGCCTGCGCACGCGCACCATCGCCAGCGAAATCCAGCCGATGCTGTGCGGCACGGCGTTCAAGAACAAGGGCGTGCAGCGGATGCTCGACGCCGTGATCGAACTGATGCCTTCGCCGGCGGACATTCCCCCGGTCAAGGGCATGGACGACGACGAGAAGCCGGTGACCCGCCGCGCCGACGACAGCGAAAAGTTCTCGGCCCTGGCGTTCAAGCTGATGACCGACCCGTTTGTCGGCCAGCTGACCTTCGTGCGCGTCTATTCAGGCGTGCTGGCCAAGGGCGACAGCGTCTACAACCCGATCCGCGGCAAGAAGGAGCGGATCGGCCGGATCGTGCAGATGCACGCCAACAACCGCCTCGAGGTCGACGAGATCCGCGCCGGCGACATCGCCGCCTGCGTCGGCTTGAAGGACGTGACCACGGGCGAAACGCTGTGCGACCCGAGCGCCATCGTGATGCTGGAACGCATGGTGTTCCCGGAGCCGGTGATCGCGCAGGCAGTCGAGCCAAAGACCAAGGTCGACCAGGAAAAGATGGGCATTGCCCTGAACCGCCTGGCCCAGGAAGACCCGTCGTTCCGCGTCCGCACCGACGAAGAAACCGGCCAGACCATCATCGCCGGCATGGGCGAGTTGCACCTGGAAATCATTGTCGACCGGATGAAGCGCGAATTCGGCGTCGAGGCCAACGTCGGCAAGCCGCAGGTGGCTTACCGCGAAACCATTCGCAAGACGGTGGAAGACGCTGAAGGCAAGTTCGTGCGCCAGTCGGGTGGAAAGGGCCAGTACGGCCACGTCGTCCTCAAGATCGAGCCGAACGCGCTGGGCAAGGGCATCGAGTTCATCGACGCCATCAAGGGTGGTGTGGTTCCGCGCGAATACATTCCCGCGGTCGAAAAGGGCATCAACGAAGCTGTCACGCAAGGCGTGCTGGCCGGCTACCCGGTGGTCGACGTCAAGGTGACGCTGCACTTCGGTTCGTATCACGACGTGGACTCGAACGAGCTGGCCTTCAAGATGGCCGCCATCTTCGGATTCAAGGAAGGCTGCCGCAAGGCCGGCCCGGTCATCCTCGAGCCGATGATGGCCGTGGAAGTGGAGACGCCCGAAGACTACGCCGGCAACGTGATGGGCGACCTGGCATCGCGTCGCGGCATGGTGCAGGGAATGGAAGACATGGTCGGTGGCGGCAAGGCCATCAAGGCCGAAGTTCCGCTGTCGGAAATGTTCGGCTATTCCACGACGCTGCGTTCGATGTCGCAGGGCCGCGCCACCTACACGATGGAGTTCAAGCACTACAGCGAGGCTCCGCGCAACGTGGCCGAGGCGATCGTGGCTGCGCGGTCAAAGTGACGCGCTGAGCGCGTCATCCCCGCGTCGGCGGGGATCCAGGAATTTCGCGCAAGCGAACAGTGTCTGCGACTGTGTGCCCCTCATTGCCCGTGGTGAGGGAATCAGCAACATGGTGCAGACGTTAAACCCCACACGGGCACTGCTCTTTGGAGATTAGAGAATGGCAAAAGGAAAATTCGAGCGGACCAAGCCGCACGTCAACGTGGGCACCATCGGCCACGTGGACCACGGCAAGACCACGCTGACGGCGGCGATCACCTCGGTGCTGGCGGCCAAGTTCGGCGGCGAAGCCAAGGCCTACGACCAGATCGACGCGGCGCCGGAAGAAAAGGCGCGCGGCATCACCATCAACACCGCCCACGTGGAATACGAGACGGCCAACCGCCATTACGCCCACGTTGACTGCCCCGGCCACGCCGACTACGTCAAGAACATGATCACCGGCGCCGCCCAGATGGACGGCGCCATCCTGGTGTGCTCGGCTGCCGACGGCCCGATGCCCCAGACCCGCGAGCACATCCTGCTGGCCCGCCAGGTGGGCGTGCCCTACATCATCGTGTTCCTGAACAAATGCGACATGGTCGACGACGCCGAGCTGCTCGAGCTGGTCGAGATGGAGCTGCGCGAGCTGCTGGACAAATACGACTTTCCCGGCGACAGCACCCCGATCATCCACGGCTCGGCCAAACTGGCGCTGGAAGGCGACAAGGGCGAACTGGGCGAGCAGGCCATCATGAAGCTGGCCGACGCCATGGACAGCTACATCCCCCAGCCCGAGCGAGCCATTGACGGCGCGTTCCTGATGCCGGTGGAAGACGTGTTCTCCATCTCGGGTCGCGGCACCGTGGTGACGGGCCGGATCGAGCGCGGCATCGTCAAGGTCGGCGAGGAAATCGAGATCGTGGGCATCACGCCCACGGTCAAGACCACCTGCACCGGCGTGGAGATGTTCAGGAAGCTGCTGGACCAGGGCCAGGCGGGCGACAACGTGGGCATCCTGCTGCGCGGCACCAAGCGCGAAGAAGTGCAGCGTGGCCAGGTGCTGTGCAAGCCCGGCAGTGTCAAGCCGCACACCCACTTCACCGCCGAGATCTACGTGCTGAGCAAGGATGAGGGCGGGCGTCACACGCCGTTCTTCAACAACTACCGCCCGCAGTTCTACTTC
>JAJAZH010000194.1 GCA_026785815.1 Ramlibacter sp.
CCGGCGGCACCGGACCGGCCGTGCGCGACGTCACGCCCGAGGCGACGCTGGCCATCGCACACAAGGAAATGCCCGGGTTCGGCGAGCAGATGCGGCAGATCAGCCTGAAGTTCGTGCCCACGGCGATCCTGTCGCGCCAGGTCGCGGTGATCCGCGACAAGAGCCTGATCATTAATTTGCCCGGGCAACCCAAGGCGATCCAGGAGACGCTGGAAGGCTTGAAGGACGCGGCCGGCGCGCCGCTAGTGCCCGGCATTTTCGCGGCCGTGCCGTACTGCATCGACCTGATCGGCGGGCCCTACCTGGAAACCGACGAAGCGGTGTGCAAAGCCTTCCGTCCGAAGTCGGCGATCCGGAAGTAGCGGCTGCAGTGGCGATCACTGTCATTGCGGGCTTGAGCCGCAATCCATCATTGTCATTGCGGGCTTGAGCCGCAATTCCTGTCATTGCGGGCTTGAGCCGCAATCCATGTCATTGCGGGCCTGACCCGCAATCCAGCGTCATGGATCCCGGGTCAAGCCCGGGATGACACCGCGCGGCATGCCGCGCTCCGCGTCACTTGCCGACCAGCTGCGTGAGCTTCTCGGCCTCGAAGCACTCGGTGCGGGCGGCGTCCAGGGGCACGCAGTCCTCGCCCCGCTGGCTGGACGAAACCTTTTCGATCGCCTGCCACAGCAGGGCGATCTGGTGCTCGTGCGATGAGGCGTTGTCGATCAGGCCCTTCATGGCCTGGCTGAGCGGATCGTCTTCCAGCGTAATGCCGTAGGCCGCGAACTTGTCGGCGGGCGCCGTGACATCGGCGCTTTCGCCGGATTTCGACGGGATGATGCGCGCCGGGATGCCGACCGCGGTGGCGCCGGCGGGAACCGGCTTGATGACGACCGCGTTGCTGCCGATCTTGGCGCCGTCGCCCACCACGAAACCGCCCAGCACCTTGGCGCCCGCGCTCACCACCACGTTGCGCCCCAGCGTCGGATGGCGTTTGGTGCCTTTGTACAGCGAGGTGCCGCCCAGCGTGACGCCCTGGTAGATGGTGCAGCCATCGCCGATCTCCGCGGTCTCGCCCACCACGACGCCCATGGCATGGTCGAAAAAGACCTGCTGGCCGATCTTGGCGCCAGGATGGATTTCGATGCCGGTGAACCAGCGAGCCAGATGCGAGATGAATCGCCCCAGCCACTTGAAGCCGCGGATCCAGCAGCCATGGGCCAGGCGATGCAGCACCAGCGCATGCAGCCCCGGATAGCAGGTCAGCACTTCCCATGCGCTGCGCGCCGCGGGATCGCGCTCGAGGATGCACTGGATGTCGGAGCGAAGGCGCGTGAACATGCGGCTGCCGGAAGTGAAGCGGGCAGTCTAAGGCTTTGCTTTCGCAGCCGCTTCGGCCATGGCTTTGGCCACCCCGCGCAGGATGTGGATTTCTTCGGGCGAGAGTTGCGCCCGGTTGAACAGCTGGTTCAGGCGCGGCATCAGTTTCCTGGGCACATGCGGGTCGAGGAAGCCGATGTCGACCAGCGAGCGTTCCCAGTGCTGCAGCATCCCGGCAACCTCACGGGCATCGGCACGGGCATCGACGCCGGCATCCGGGCGCGCGCCAGCACCGCTCGGCGTGGCCGCGAACCCGCCCAGCGCCGCGCGCCATTCGTAGGCGATCACCTGGATCGCGGCGGCCAGGTTCAGCGAGCCGAACGTCGGGTCGGTCGGGATCGTCAGCGCCACATGGCAGCGGTAGACATCGTCGTTGCTCATGCCGAAGCGCTCGGAGCCGAACAGGAAGGCGACGCCCTGCGCCGATTGCGCGACTCCGGGCAGGTGCTCGCGCGGCGTCGAAGTGGGCGGGCCGAAGTCGCGCGGCGTCATCGCCGTGGCGCACAGGTAGCCGATGCCGTCGAGCGCCTCGTCCAGCGTGGCGACGATTCGCGCCCGTCGCAGCACGTCGAGCGCGCCGCTGGCCCGCTGAATCGTTTCTTCCCGCGCCAGCACGTTCGGCCAGCGCGGGGCCACCAGCACCAGGTCGTCGAAACCCATCACCCGCAGCGCCCGCGCTGCCGCGCCGACATTGCCGGCATGGCTGGTGTTGATCAGGATGAAGCGGGTGCGCATCCGCCGGATTGTCCCTGCATCGCCGCCGGGGGACCGGCGACCGTCCGCCGGGCTTGGTCCGGCGCGCCGAAGACCCTAAACTGGCGCATGCTGAAAGGACTGGCCAAGCAGTTGTCGTCCGGCCTGATCCTGGGGCTCAGCACGGTCATCTACGCCGTCTCGTATGCGGCGCTGATCTTCTCCGGCGACCTTTCCGCATTCCTGCCGTATGCGCTGACGATCACGCTGATCACGGCCGCTGTCGGCGGGCTGTACGGCGTGTTCTCGGAAGAGGCCACCTTCGTCAACGGGCCCGACTCCAACACCTCGTCGGTGCTGGCCGGCATGGTCGCGGCACTGGCGGCGACACCCTTGCCGGGCACCCATCCGCTGCATGCCGCCGTCGCGCTGCTGCTGTTGGCATCGGTCTCCACCGCCCTGGCCTATCTGCTGATCGAACGCTTCGGCGCGGCCCGGCTGGTGCGCTTCATTCCGTTCCAGGTGATGGCCGGGTTCCTGGCCTCGACCGGATGGCTGATGTCCAGCGGAGCGTTCAACATCATTGCAGGCACTCCGCTGTCTGCCGACGGCATCGCCGCCATCCTCGAGCAGCCCTGGCGACCCGAACTGGCTGTCGGCGTGCTGCTGGTGGTGGCGCTCGACCTGTTGACCCGCCGCTTCAACGCGGCAATCGTGTTTCCGCTGTTCATCGTGGTGGTGTCCGTCGTCGTCAACCTGGTGATCCTGCTTGGCTGCCCGGGCGTGCCGTCGTGCCAGCCGGAGCGCTGGTTCTTCCAGCCGTTCACCCGCCTGCAGTGGCTGCCGCCGTGGGACCTGCGGTTCGACAGCAGCCTGCTGCTGGAACTGGCGCGAATGGCGCCATCGTTCTTCGCCCTCGCCTTCGTCGGCACGCTCACCGTGCTGCTCTCGCTCAGCAGCCTGGAACTGACCTACAAACGCGATTTCGCGCTGGAACCGGCGCTGCGCTGGCATGGACGCCTGACGCTGGCGGCGGCCGCGCTGGGCGGCTACATGGGCGTGATCTCGATCGGCCGCAGCACCATGTGCCGGCAGACCGGCGGCGGCCGCTGGACCGGGCTGGTGATCTGCGCGGTCTCGCTGGCCGTCCTGTTCGGCCTGGGCTGGGTGATGGCCTGGATCCCCAAGGTGGCGCTCGGCGCGCTGGTGCTGTACCTGGGCGTCCACATGCTCAGGCAGTGGCTGTGGGACCTGCGCAAGGACCTCAACCGCACCGACCTGCTGCAGGTGGTGGGCATCCTGGCCTGCGTGATCGCCTTCGGCTATGTCGTGGGATTCCTGGCCGGACTGCTGGCCGCCTGCATCTTCTTCGTCGTCAACTACAGCCACATGCCCTACATCCGGCTCGACACCACACTGGCGAGCGTGCGCAGTTCGGTGATCCGCGACGTGGCGGACCAGCAGCACCTGAATTCGGCCGGCGCGGCCTGCCGCATCGGCCGCTTCGAGGGCTTCATTTTCTTCGGGGTGGCGAACTCGATCTACGAGTGGTACCGCGCCGCGCCGGCGCAGCAGTTTTCGGTGCTGCTGCTGGATTTTTCCCATGCCAAGGGCATCGACCAGTCCGCGGTCGCGGTGATCCAGAAGATCGTGCGCAACGAAGCCGCGCAGGAAAAGTGCCTGATCCTGTCGCTGAGCGAAGCGCTCCACGACAGTTTCCGTTCAGCGCTGCAGACCGTGCCCGAAGCGCAGCGGCCGGGCATCACGCGCAGCTTCGACGCCGCCCTGGAACGAGCCGAAGAGTTCGTGCTGGCCGCGCGCCAGGGCGCCACTGACAGCGCCGACTCCAGCCGCGCCGGTCCGCTGAAGTTCCTCGAGTCGGCGCAGGACCAGCAAGACTTCGCGGCGTTCCTGGACTCTGTGCATCTCGACGCAGGCGACACGCTGTTCGAGGAAGGGCAGGCGTCCGATGAAACCTACTTCGTCGAATCCGGCCGGCTGGAGGTGGTGAAGCTCGGCGTGCACCGGATGCCGGTCCGGCTGGCCAAGGTCTTCGCCGGCTCGATGATCGGCGAGATGGCGCTGTACTCGGGCCTCCCGCGCAGCGCCAGCGTGATCGCGGTCGAGGCCGCAGTGCTGCGGGTACTGACGCGCGAGGGCTGGATGCGGATGAAGCAGCATCGGCCCGACCTCGCGACCCGTCTCGACCACCACGTCATCCTCAGCCTCGCCAACACGGTCGGCCGGGCCAGCACCGCGCTGAGCCAGCAGGAGGACTGAAGGCCGCAGCGACCGGGCGCGGCGGGTAAAATATCCGGCTCGCCTGTCGGATCGCCGGCCGGCCCCCTGCTCTTCACCACAATTTATGTCGTCTCCCAACCTGCATCCCATGCTCAACGTGGCCGTCAAGGCTGCCCGCGCCGCCGGCGCCATCATCAACCGCGCCGCGCTGGACGTGGAATCGGTCCGGATCTCGCAGAAGCAGGTCAACGACTTCGTCACCGAAGTCGACCATGCGAGCGAGGCGATCATCATCGAAACACTGCTCACCGCGTACCCCGATCACGGCATCTGGGCCGAGGAATCGGGCAAGACCCACGGCGCCAGGAATGCCGAGAGCGTCTGGATCATCGATCCGCTGGACGGCACCACCAACTTCATCCACGGCTTCCCGGTCTACTGCGTCAGCATCGCGCTGGCGGTGCGCGGCAGGGTCGAGCAGGCCGTCATCTACGACCCGAGCCGCAACGACCTGTTCACCGCCACCAACGGCCGTGGCGCCTACCTCAACGAGCGCCGGCTGCGGGTCTCCAAGCGCACGCAACTCAAGGAAAGCCTGATCTCGACCGGCTTTCCATTCCGGCCCGGCGACAACTTCAACAACTACCTGCGCATGATGTCCGAGGTGATGCAGCGCACAGCGGGCTTGCGCCGCCCCGGCGCCGCCGCACTCGATCTGGCGTACGTGGCAGCTGGCTTCACCGACGGCTTTTTCGAAACCGGCCTGTCGGCCTGGGACGTCGCGGCCGGCTCGCTGCTGGTGACCGAGGCGGGCGGCCTGATCGGCAATTTCACCGGCGAATCGGACTTCCTGGAGCAGCGCGAATGCGTCGCCGGCAACCCGAAGGTGTACGGCCAGCTGGTGGCGATCCTGCACAAGTACAGCAAGTTCGCCAGCGCCGGCGAGAAGGCCGCATTGCGCCAGAGCACCGAAACGCTGGTGGCGCCGAACCTGCGCCCCGGCGCCGGCCTGAGCGACGCACAGCCGTAAAGCTGCGCAAGTCTGAGTCACTGCAGCCCTGAGGCTGCGGCCTTCAAGCCGCCGGCTGCACCGCGCGGTACAGCGCCCGCACCAGGTCCGACTGCGTGATGATCCCCACCAGCCGCTGCTCGCTGTCGATGATCGGAATGTGGTGGTGGCCCTTTTCGGAGAACAGTGGCGCCAGCTCGATCAGGAAGCGGTCGGCGCTGGCCACCTGGACCTTGCGCGTCATGATCTGGCCGACCACCTCCGGGCGGTCGGTGTGGGTGGCGCCGCTCACACGCAACAGCGACCGCAGCCGTTCGGCGATGCCTTCATGGGTTTGCAGGTCGATGCTGCGCATGAAATCCGCCACCGTCACGATGCCGGCAATGCGGCGGGCCCGGTCCGTCACTGGCAGTGCCTTGATCCGATGAAGCCGCATCCGCTCCCAGGCTTCGTGCAACGGCGTGCCGAACTGCACCGAGATCGGCTCGGGCGTCATGACGTCCAAGCAGCGCAGCTGGCCGAGGTTGCGCCGGTAGGCAGCCGACTCCGCGCCGTGCAACAGGGCTTCGAGATCGTCCCGGCTGATGTCCAGCACCTGGTTGTAATGCGCGAGGGCCGTGTCCAGGTCTTGCGTGCTGAAGCGGGAGCCGGCGGGCGTCGTGCCCGGCGCGGGGGACGACTGGGCATGCGGATAAGGACGCCCGATCAGGTTGTTGTACGCCATGCCGGTCAGCACCAGCAGGATCGAATTGAGCAGCACCGGGAACGCCGAAAAATGGAACGACGATGTCTGGCTCAGCACCACCAGCAGCGCGGTGGCGCCCCCCGGGGGATGCAGGCAGCGCAACTGGAACATCGCCGCGATGGCCAGTGCGACGGCCAAAGCGCCGGCCAGTCCCGGATCCGGAATTGCCAGCACGCAGGCCGTGCCGACCAGCGCCGAAATCGTGTTGCCGCCGACCACCGCCCAGGGTTGCGCCAGCGGACTGGCAGGCAGGGCGAACACCAGCACCGCGGTCGCTCCCATCGGGGCGACCAGCCAGGGACCCAGGCCGTCGCCGCCCAGCCAGCGGCTCAAGAGTCCCGAAATCAGGATGCCGAAGAAGGCGCCGCCGACCGACCGCCAGCGCTGGTTGGCATCGACCCGGACCGGCGCCGGCCACAGGGCGGCCAGTCCGTTGCGGATCCGAACGCGCATTGGCACGGTGCGCGTCAGGGCCGACTCGCTCTCGGTGTTTTGGGTTGGTGTCTCAGGGACATGCGCCGGCTCTCCTGTGCAGCGTCTCGATTATCTCCGGCCGCACCATGGCAGTGCGCCGGATTCGGAAGGCGATGCCGCATCACCCGAAAGGTAAAATCGCTGCGCGCACGGCCCAGGCATGTCCGCAGGAAAAAACATATGAAGCACTGGATTCTCATCGCCGCGCTCGCGTGCGCCGCGCCCGTCTGGGCCGCCCCGGAATGGACCCGCGCCGTCATCGTCAAGGTCGACCCGGCACGGTCGCGCATCACGCTCAAGCACGAGCGCATCAAGAGCATCGACATGGACGCGATGACCATGCCGTTCGACGTCGCCGCCGGCGTGAAGCTGGCCCGCCTCAAGAAGGGCGACAAGGTCCGCTTCACAGTGGCCGGCCAGGGTGAACGATTGCTGGTCGACGCGCTGGAACCTGCCCGGTGAGCTGTGGCTCGCTCAAGGGGCGCTGATGCGGCCGGAGCAATCGCGACCCCCGGTGGTGGATGACGCGGCCGGCTCGAAGGTCGCAGTGCCGCCGCAGCACACGCCGATGATGCAGCAGTACCTCGCGCTGAAAGCCGATTTCGAGGGCACGCTGCTGTTCTACCGGATGGGCGACTTCTACGAGCTGTTCTACGGCGACGCGGAGAAGGCGGCGCGGCTGCTGGACATCACGCTGACGCGGCGCGGCAATTCGGCCGGCGAGCCGGTGGCGATGGCGGGCGTGCCGTTCCACTCGGTCGACGGTTACCTGGCGCGGCTGCTCAAGCTCGGCGAATCGGTGGCGATCTGCGAGCAGGTGGGCGAGGTCGGCGCCAGCAAAGGCCCGGTCGAGCGCAAGGTGGTGCGGGTGGTCACGCCGGGAACCCTGACCGATACCGAGCTGCTGAACGACAAGAGCGAAGCGGTTCTGCTCGCCGTCCATCAGGGCGCGCGCCATCGGCTCGGCCTGGCGTGGCTGAGCGTCACCCAGGGCGCCTTGCAGCTGGCGGAATGCGCGGCCGACGAACTGGAGAGCTGGATCGCGCGCATCGGACCGAACGAAGTCCTGTACAGCACCGACGTCACACCGGCATTCGAAGCCCGGATCAAGGCGTTGCGCTTCTCGGCCTCGCTGTCGCTGGCGCAGCGGCCGCAATGGCAGTTCGATTCCGGCCTCGGCTTGCGCAAGCTGCTGGAGCAGCTCAACTCCGCGACGCTGACGGCCTGGGGCGCCGACGCGCTGGAGCAGGCCCACGGCGCCGCGGCCGCCCTGCTCGCTTACGCGGAACACACCCAGGGCCGGGCCCTGACCCATGTGCGCAGCCTGCAGGTGCAGCGCGACGACGAGCTGATCGACCTGCCGATCGCGACCCGCCGAAACCTGGAGCTGCTGCAAACCTTGCGCGGCGAAGATTCGCCGACCTTGTTTTCGCTGCTGGACACGTGCATGACCGGGATGGGCAGCCGCATGCTCAAGTGCTGGCTGCTGGAGCCGCGCCGCGACCGGAGCCAGGCGCAGCAGCGGCTGGAAGCCATTGGCGTGCTGCGCGAGAAGCTGTGGCAGCCGCTGCGCGAACGGCTCAAGGGCAGCAGCGATGTCGAGCGGATCACGGCGCGAATCGCGTTGCGCCAGGTCCGTCCGCGCGAGCTGGTCGGCTTGCGCTACGCGCTTGCGACATCGGCGCAGCTGGCGCCGGGGCTGGACGGCCTGCCGGGGTTGCTGGCCGGCATCGCCGAGCGCCTGACGCCGCCCGAGGGTTGCGCCGCGCTGCTGCAGCGCGCGCTGCAGGAGGAGCCCGCAGCGATGCTGCGCGAGGGCGGCGTGATCGGCATCGGCTACGACGCCGAACTCGACGAGCTGCGCGCGATCCAGGACAACTGCGACGGCTTCCTGCTCGACCTGGAAGCGCGCGAGCGGGCCCGCACCGGCATCCCAAACCTGCGGGTGCAGTTCAACAAGGTGCACGGCTTCTACATCGAGGTGACGCAGGGCCAGGCGGCCAAGGTGCCACCGGACTACCGACGGCGCCAGACGCTGAAGAACGCCGAGCGCTTCATCACGCCGGAACTCAAAACCTTCGAGGACAAGGCGCTGTCGGCGCAGGAGCGTGGTCTGGCGCGCGAGAAGTTCCTGTACGAACAGCTGCTGGACCAGCTCCAGCCGTACGTGCCGCAACTGACGCAGCTGGCGCGCGCCTTCGCCGCGCTGGACGTGCTGTGCGCGCTGGCCGAACGGTCGCTGACGCTGGCGTGGTGCCAGCCGCAGTTTATGAAGGAGCCAGGCATCGAGATCGAAAAGGGCCGCCATCCGGTGGTGGAGAGCCGGCTCGCAGAAACCTCCAGCGGCGCCTTCATCCCCAATGACACCTGGCTCGGCCCGAAGCAGCGGATGCAAATCATCACCGGCCCCAACATGGGCGGAAAATCGACCTACATGCGGCAGGTCGCGCTGATCTGCCTGCTGGCCTCGGTCGGCTCGTACGTGCCGGCGCAGGCCTGCCGGATCGGCCCGCTGGACGCGATCCACACCCGCATCGGCGCCGCCGACGACCTGGCCAACGCCCAATCGACCTTCATGATGGAGATGACCGAGGCCGCGCAGATCCTGCACGGCGCCACAGCGCAGAGCCTGGTGCTGATGGACGAGATCGGCCGCGGCACCTCCACCTTCGACGGGCTGGCGCTGGCGTCGGGCATCGCGGCGCACCTGCACGACAGGTGCCAGGCCTTTACGCTGTTCGCGACCCACTATTTCGAGCTGACCGATTTTCCGGCCCGGCATCACTGCGCGCTCAACATGCACGTGAGCGCGGCCGAGTCGGGGGCCGACATCGTGTTCCTGCACGAAATCCAGCCGGGACCGGCCAGCCGCAGCTACGGCATCCAGGTGGCACGGCTGGCGGGCATGCCGGCCGCGGTCGTGACCCACGCCCGCCATGCGCTCGCGGCGCTCGAAACCCAGCAGGAACGCAGCCGTGAGCAGGTAGACTTGTTTGCTCGACCGCCGCCATCGGAGACTCCCGCCCCCAGCGCCGTCGAGGCCGCGCTGTCGGCACTGGATCCGGATGCGCTCAGCCCGCGGGAAGCGCTCGACGCCTTGTACCAATTGAAAAAGCTCAAAACATGATCCACGCTCACCGGCCGGACCCAAGAACATGACCTACGGCGTCGGCATCAAGCTCAACGCCGGACTGGTGTTCCTGTCCGACTCCCGCACCAACGCGGGTGTCGACAACATCAGCACCTTCCGCAAGATGATCGTGTACGAGAAGCCGGGCGACCGCTTCATGGTGCTGCTGTCGTCCGGTAACCTGAGCATCTCGCAATCGGTGCGCGAGATCCTGCAGGTGGAGCAACTCAAGGAATCCGACGAGAGCGCGCCGATCACCATCTGGAATGCGAAAAGCATGTTCGATGCGGCCCGGGTACTGGGCCAGGCGGTGCGTCATGTCCACGACCGTGACGCCAAGGCGCTGGAATACGCCGGTGTCGAGTTCAACGTCTCGCTGATTTTCGGCGGCCAGATCCACGGCGAGAGCATGCGGTTGTTCCATGTCTACTCGGCCGGCAACTTCATCGAAGCCACCGCCGAGACGCCCTATTTCCAGATCGGCGAATCGAAGTACGGCAAGCCGGTGCTGGACCGGGTGATCACGCCCGACACGCCGCTGGGCGCGGCGGCCAAGTGCGCGCTGGTGTCGATGGATTCGACGATGAAGTCCAACCTGTCGGTCGGCACGCCACTGGACCTGGTGGTGTACGAGGCCGATCGGCTCCAGACCGACCGGATCGTGTGCTTGGACATGAACAATCCGTATTACCGGATGCTGCACACCTTCTGGGGCCAGAAGCTGCGCGAAGCGTTCGAGGACCTCGAGGACCCGGTCTGGGACGATGCCCACACCGACACGCCGCTGAAGGTCGACAACGGCAGCAGCAAGCCGCTCAAGAAGATCTCGCGGCCGGAAGAACGCTTGATTTGAACAAGAACGTCATTGCCGCGGAGCCTGCCCCCGCGGAGGCGGGGGGCGGGAATCCAGTGCATTCACTTCTGGGTCCCCGCCTGCGCGGGGATGACGAGCCCAGATTGGTGCTCGGCACCTGCGCGGGGATGACGAGCCCAGATTGGTGCTCGGCACCTGCGCAGGGATGACGAGCTCCTGATGTCGCTCATCGTCTTTTCCCACGGCAACAGTTTTCCTGCCGCGACCTACAACGTGATGTTCAAGAACCTGCGCTCGCGCGGGTTCCTGGTCAAGGCGGTAGAGAAGTTCGGGCACGACCCGAAGTACCC
>JAJAZH010000195.1 GCA_026785815.1 Ramlibacter sp.
CCCGCAGCAGGTTGAGATCGAGCTGTCGGAAATTCATGGTGCGGGAGGGCGGATGGCCGGTTCAGGGTAAGCCCTGATTATTCACCGCAGCAATGCACTTCATGGACAAGAACCATTCGCCAGATGACCGCCAGCTGCGTAAATTCGTGGAATTGCTACTTGGCGAGATTCATGGCTGAACGTTCATTTGCATCCGAAGTCACCCTGCTGCGGCTGGGCGAGGGCGAGGAATTCCGCGGCGAGGGCATCCTGGCCGTGACCAAGGCGCTGCTGCAGTCCGGCGTCTCGTACGTGGCCGGCTACCAGGGCGCACCGATTTCGCACCTGATGGACGTGCTGACCGACGCCAACGACATCCTGCGGGATCTGGGCGTGCGTTTCGAGCACAGCGCCTCGGAGGCCACGGCCACCGCCACGCTCGGCGCCTCGGTCAACTATCCGCTGCGCGGCGCCGTCACTTTCAAGGCCACCGCCGGCACCAACGTGGCCTCCGACGCGCTGGCCAACCTGGCGTCCGGCGGCGTCACCGGCGGCGCGCTGCTGATCGTCGGCGAGGACTACGGCGAGGGCTCCAGCATCATGCAGGAACGTTCCCACGCCTTCGCGATGAAGTCGCAGGTCTGGCTGCTGGACCCACGGCCCAACCTGCCCAGCATCGTCAACGCGGTGGAGCAGGGCTTCGAGCTGTCCGAGGCCAGCAACACGCCGGTGATGCTGGAGCTGCGCATCCGCGCCTGCCACGTGCATGGCAGCTTCACCGCCAAGGCCAACAAGCGGCCGGCCTTCACCCTGAAGGACGCGATCGAAAGCCCAGTCAGGGACGTGAATCGCATCGTGCTGCCGCCGGCCAGCTACCTGCACGAGCAGGAGAAGGTGTCCCGCCGCTGGCCCGCCGCCGTGCAGTTCATCCAGCAGCGCGGACTCAACGAGTTTTTCGCCGAGGACGCGCAGGACTTCGGCATCGTGATGCAGGGCGGCCTCTACAACGCGGTGCTGCGGTCGCTGGAGCTGCTGGGACTGGCCGACGCGTTCGGCAATTCGAAGATCCCGCTCTACGTCCTGAACGTCACCTACCCGCTGGTCGATGCGGAGTTCTCGCGCTTTTGCGCCGGCAAGCGCGCCATCCTGCTGGTGGAAGAGGGCCAGCCCGATTTCATCGAGCAGGCCGTCAACAGCATGCTGCGCAAGGCCGACGTCCAGACCCGGGTCCATGGCAAGGACCTGCTGCCGATGGCCGGCGAGTACACCGGCAGCGTGGTGCTGAAGGCCGTCGCGCGCTTCGTCGAAAAGTATGCGCCGCAGCTGCTGGCGGGCCGCGAGTTGCCGCTGGCGGCGCGACCGGCGCCGGTGCCCGCGTTGCCGGGTGGCGATCCCAAGGTGTTCGCGATCCAGCAGGCGACGGCCGAAGTGCAGCCGCGCCCGCCGTCGTTCTGCACGGGCTGCCCGGAGCGACCCATCTTCACGGCGATGAAGCTGCTCGAGCGCGAGCTGGGCCAGCACCACGTCAGCTGCGACATCGGCTGCCACCTGTTCTCGATCCTGCCGCCGTTCAACATCGGCGCCACCACCATGGGCTATGGCCTGGGCTGGGCTGGCGCCTCGGCCTTCAATACGAAGGAGACCGACCAGCGCACCATTTCCATCATGGGCGACGGCGGCTTCTGGCACAACGGCCTGACCAGCAGCGTCGGCAACGCCGTCTTCAACAAGAGCGACAACCTGCTGCTGGTGGTCGACAACGGCTACTCGGCAGCCACCGGCGGCCAGGACGTGTTGTCGTCCAGGGCCCCCAATGCCATCCGCAGCACCAACAACCCGATCGAGAAGGCCGTGCGTGGCGTTGGGGTCGAGTGGGTCAGGACGGTCAGCAACACCTACAGCCTGACCCAGATGCGCGACGCCCTGCGCGAGGCGTTGACGACCAAGGAAAAGGGGCCCAAGGTGATCGTGGCGTCGAGCGAATGCATGCTGAACAAGCAGCGCCGGGTCAAGCCGCAGATCAAAAAACGCATCGCCGCCGGCGAGCGTGTGGTGCGCGAACGCTTCGGCATCGATCCGGACACCTGCACCGGCGACCATTCGTGCATCCGGCTCTCGGGCTGCCCGTCGCTCACTGTCAAGCCCAATCCCGATCCGCTGCGGCGCGATCCCGTCGCCACCGTGATCGACAGCTGCGTCGGCTGCGGGCTGTGCGGCGAGGTTGCGCATGCGGCCGTGCTGTGCCCGTCGTTCTACCGGGCCGGGATCATCAACAACCCGAGCCGCTGGGACCGCTTCCGGCAGCAGGTTCGCGGCGCGGTGATCGGCTGGCTGCAGGCGCGCATCGAGCGCCGGCTGGAAGGATTGACGGCGTGAGCACCGAACGCAGCGCAGGGCCGCCCCAAGCAAGTTCAGCCCCCTTGGGGGGCAGCGCATTACACGAAGTGAACAGCGTGGGGGCTCACAATACCCGCGCGATCACCATCGCCATCCTGGCCATGGGCGGGGAGGGCGGCGGCGTGCTGGCCGACTGGCTGGTGGACCTGGCCGAGCGCAACGGCTTCGTCGCCCAGACCACCTCGGTGCCGGGCGTCGCCCAGCGCACCGGCGCCACCATCTACTACCTGGAACTGTTTCCCGGCCACGCGATTCCGGCCGGCGCCCAGCCGGTCCTGGGCCTGAGCCCGGTGCCGGGCGAGGTCGACATCGTCGTTGCCTCCGAGCTGATGGAGGCCGGCCGGGCCCTTCAGCGCGGACTGGTGACCGCCGATCGCACCACGTTCATCGCCTCCACCCACCGGGTGTATTCCATGACCGAGCGCACCGCGATGGGCGACGGCCGGGTCGACTCCGGCAAGCTGCTGGAAGGCGGCCGGGCCGCGGCGCTGCGCTTCATCAGCGCGGACTTCGGCCAGCTGGCCGCGCAATCCGGCAGCCCGATCGGGCCGGCGCTGTACGGCGCGCTGGCGGCCTCGGGCGCCTTGCCGTTCACGCGCGTGCAGTTCGAGGACACGGTGCGGCGCGCCGGCGTCGGCGTCAACGCCAGCCTGAAGGCCTTCGCGGCGGGCTTCGACGCCGCCATGCAGACCACGGCGCTCGCCGAACCCGCCATGCCGGTGCCCGCGGTCGGGCCGCGGCTGGCGGCGCTGGCCCAGCGCATCGCCGCCGAATTTCCCGCAAGTTCGCGGGCCACGCTGCAGGCCGCCATCCTGCGGCTGGCCGACTACCAGGACGTCGCTTACGCCGTGCAATACCTGGAGCTGCTGCAGCCACTGCGGGCCGCGCGCGCGGACGTGCTCGACGAGACGGCGCGCCATCTCGCGCTGTGGATGACGTACGAGGACACGATCCGCGTCGCCGACCTCAAGACCCGGCGCTCGCGCTTCGAGCGCGTCAGCGGCGAGGTCAAGCTGGCCGCCGACCAGCAACTGGACATCCACGAATTCATGCACCCGCGGGTCGAGGAGATTGCCGACACGCTGCCGGCCGGGGTCGGCCGCTGGCTGCTGGCGACGCGCTGGGCCCGCGCCTGTGTCGAACCGTTCACGCGCAAGGGTCGCATCGTGCGCACCAGCTCGATCCGCGGCTACCTGCTGCTTTATGCGATCGCGTCGCTGCGCAGCATGCGTCGCAAGTCGCTGCGCTTCCAGGTCGAGCACCAGCGCATCGGCCAGTGGCTGGCGACCGTCGGACAACTTGCCGGGCAACACCCCGAGCTCGCGCACGAAGTGGCGCGCTCGCAGCGCCTGATCAAGGGCTATGGCGACACCCATGCGCGCGGCTGGGGCAACTACCAGCGGCTGATGGCGGTGCTGCCCCGGCTGCAGGCCGCGCCGCAGGGAGCGCAGCAGTTGCGCGACCTGAGCCAGGCGGCGCTGGCCGACGACAGCGGGCAGGCGCTTGAGCGGCTGCTGGCGCATGCGTAACACGATTCGAGACCTGACTCACCGGAGAGCAAGATGAATGTCCAGCAACTCGTCGAACCGGATCGCGTGCACAAGAGCGTGTACACCGAGCAGGCCATCTTCGATGCCGAGATGGAAATGATCTGGGAGCGCACCTGGGTCTACTGCGGCCACGAATCGCAGGTGCCGGCGCCCGGCGACTACTACGCCGTCACGATCGGCCGCCAGCCGATGATCATGGTGCGGCAGGGCGACGGCAGCATCAAGGTGCTGCACAACCGCTGTCCGCACCGCGGCGTGCAACTGGTTGGCAACCTTCGAGGCAATACCGGCAAAACCTTCGTCTGCTCCTACCACGCATGGAGCTTCCATCTGGACGGCAAGATCCGGGCCATTCCGCTGGCCAATGGCTACGAGGGCACGCGGATGACGCGCGACAACCCGGACTGCTCGGTCAAGCCGGCGGCGCGGGTCGACAGCTACCGCGGCTTCGTCTTCGCCAGCCTCTCGGACGAGGGCCCGCCGCTGGTCGAATTCCTGGGTGAAGCGAAGATCGCCTTTGACGACATGTGCGACCGCTCGCCGGTCGGTGAAGTGGAGGTGGTGCCGATCTGCCACCGGGTGGTGCAGCAATCGAACTGGAAGTTCTTCATGGAGAACCAGCTCGATTCCCTGCATCCCTCGGTCACCCACCAGTCCACCGGCATCTCCGCCGGCAAGGTTGAGAAGCGGCTGAAGGCCGAGCGTGGCGCGGCGCCGCTGTACTACCACTACCTCTCGACCTTCGCCTCCAGCTTCGAGCAGTGGGACGCGGTGCAGACCATCAATTTCCCGCGCGGCCACGGCATCCTGAAGGCCTACATGGGCCTCAGGCCGCGGGACCCGGACACGCTGGAACACGAGGCGCAGCTGGTCAAGGCGTACGGCGCCGAGAAGGCCGAGGAATACCTGTCGCGCAGCATCCACCATGTGCTGGTGTACCCCTATCTTTCGGTGCAGTCGCCGTTGCAGCAGCTGCGTTGCCTGCGGCCCATTGGACCGGACAAGACCCTGTCCGAAATCTGGCACTTCCGGTTGAAGGGCGCGCCCGAGGCCATCTACCGGCGCAGCCTCTGGTACTACAACCTGGTGAATTCGCCGGCGACCATGATCAATGCCGACGACCTGGAGAACTGGACCAAGGGCCAGTGGGGCCTGCAGTCCAACGGCGGCGACTGGGTCAGCTTCCACCGCTGGTACGGCGACGACCGCGAGGAAAAGGGCGTCACCTATTCCAACCACGGCACCTCCGAGGCCGTGATGCGCAACCAGTTCCGCGCCTGGACCCAGTACCTCAGGGCATAAGGAGCACGACATGAGCAAGAGCACCGCCAGCCCGGGCGCGGCGATCCCCAGCGCCGGCCCCGACTTCGAGCACCTGCTGGGCCAGGAAGTCGTGATCGAGGCGAGGGACGGGGCCGATCGCACCGGCGCGCAGGCCGTCGAGCCCGGCCACTCGCCCCGTGCGGCGCAGGCCGGGACGGCGCCGGTCGCGCGCTCGCTTCCCACGCCGGGCATCAGGCCGCGTACGGCGGCCGACGCCGACCTGTTGCGCGAGGTGGAGCAACTGCTCTACCTGCAGGCGGAGCTGCTCGATGGCAAGCACTGGCAAGCCTGGATCGACCTGTTCGACGAGCAGGGCGTGTACTGGATGCCGGTGACGCCGGAGCAGGTCGAGTGGGAAGGTTCGCCGTCGATCTTCGCTGAAGACAAGCTGATGATGGAGATCCGCAAGGGCCGGGTTTCGCACCCGAACGCCTGGTCGCAGGCGCCAATGTGGGAGACCAACCACGTGGTCAGCCAGGTGGTGCTGGAATCGGCCGGCGCAGGCGAGGTCCATGTGCGTTCGCGCTTCCACATGATGGAGCTGCGCCGCGACACGGTGCGCCATTTCGGCGGCCGATACCACCACACGCTGGTGCGCGGCGCCGACGGCGTGCTGCGCATCCGGCTGCAGCGCGTCGACCTGTTCAACGGCCAGGCGCCGTTTGACTACGTCTTGCAAGTCTGGGTCTAATCCCGCCGGTCGGAACAACGAGGAGCCACCATGAACGCGAACAGCCCCAGCCGCGATGCGGTTTTGAAGAAGACCCTGCTGGCCCTGGCCCTGGCGCTGGTTGCGCTCGGCGCCGCGGCCCAGGCCGCCGACAAGGTCAAGATCGGCTTCGTCAGCACGCTGTCGGGACCGTCCTCGGCGCTGGGCGTGGACATCCGCGACGGCTTCCTGCTATCGGTCAAGCTCCATGGCGGCAAGCTCGGCGGCCTGCCGGCGGAGGTGCTGGTCAGCGACGACCAGTTCAAGCCCGAGGTGGCGCGCCAGCTGTTCGAGCGCAACGTCAAGCGCGACCGCGTCGACTTCATGACCGGCGTGGTGTTCTCCAACATCATGCTGGCGGCGCTGCCCGAGGCCCTGGACAACAACACGCTCTACCTCAGCCCGAACGCCGCGCCGTCGTCGATGGCGGGCAAGGACTGCAACCCGCTGTTCTTCGCCGTGTCCTGGCCGAACGACGCGTACCACGAGGCGGCCGGCGCCTTCGCCAACCAGCGCGCGCTCAAGAGCGTGTACCTGGTGGCGCCGAACTACCAGGCCGGCAAGGATTCGCTGGCCGGCTTCAAGCGCACCTTCAAGGGCCAGGTGCTGGGCGAGAACTACACCAAGCTCGGGCAGCTCGATTACGCCGCCGAACTGGCCGAGATCCGCGCCGCCAAGCCGCAGGCGCTCTACATCTTCCTGCCCGGGGGCATGGGCATCAACTTCATCAAGCAGTTCGTCGGCGCCGGCCTGGGCAAGGAGACGATGCTGCTGCTGCCCGGTTTCAGCGCCGACCAGGACGTGATCGGCCCGGTCGGTCCGGCGATGGCCGGCCTGTTCAACACGGCGCACTGGTCGCCCGACTTCGCCAACCCGGCCAACCAGCGCTTCATGGCCGAATTCCAGAAGGAATACAAGCGCGTGCCGACGCTCTATGCGTCGCAGGGCTATGACACGGCGGAACTGATCAACGCCGCCGTGCGCGACACCAAGGGCAACCTGGCGGACAAGGAAGCGATGCGGCGCGCCCTGCGCAGCGCGCGCTTCGATTCCGTGCGCGGTCCCTTCAAGTTCAACAGCAACCAGTACCCGATCCAGAACTACTACGTGCGCACCGTCGGCAGCGACGGCAAGGGCGGCCTGATCAACAAGTCCTTCAACGAGCCGATCCTGAAAGACCACGGCGATGTGTACGTGCAGCAGTGCATGATGCGCAAGTAAGCGGGGGCGTAGCAGCCGGATGAACGGCCTCCTGGTTCTCGAGCAGGCGCTCAACGGCCTGCAGCTGGGCTTCATGCTGTTCCTGCTGGCAGCGGGGCTGACGCTGGTGTTCGGCGTCATGGACATGATCAACCTGGCGCACGGCTCGCTGTACATGGTCGGCGCCTTCCTGGCCGCCTGGCTGACGCGGGTGAGCGGCTCTTTCCTGGTGGGAGCGCTGGGTGCCGTGCTGCTCACCGCGCTGTTCGGGATGCTGCTGGAGACGTCGCTGCTGCGCACCCTGTACGCGCGCGACCACCTGTCGCAGGTGCTCGCCACCTTCGCGCTGATCCTGATCCTCAACGACGGCGTCAAGATGGTGTTCGGCAACGATCTGCCGCTGGCGATTCCGCAGGCGCTGGAAGGCCCGGTGGAGATCCTGCCGGGACTGGTGTATTCGTCATGGCGCCTGCTGATCATCGGCGTCGGCGTGGTGATCGCGCTGCTGCTGTACCTGCTGGTGCAGAAGACGCGGGTCGGCGCACTGGTGCGGGCCGGCGCCTCGAACCGCGAGATGAGTTCCGCGATGGGCGTCAACGTCGGTCGCCTGTTCACGCTGGTGTTCGGCCTGGGCGCGGCGCTGTGCGCGGTGGCGGGCAGCCTGCTGGCGCCGCTGCTGGCGGTACAGGTCGGAATGGGCGAGAACATCCTGATCCTGGCCTTCGTGGTGGTCGTCATCGGCGGCATCGGCTCGATCCGCGGCGCGTTGATCGGCGCGCTGCTGGTGGGCACCGTCGACACGTTGGGCCGTACGCTGCTGCAGCAGCTGCTGCGCGATGCGCTGCCGCCGCAATGGGCCAGCGCCGCCGGCCCGGCGCTGGCGTCGATCTCGGTCTACCTGCTGATGATCGTGATGCTGGTGTTTCGTCCGCAGGGACTGTTCCCGGTGCGCAGCTGATGGCTGCCGCACGGATCGCCGCGATCGGCGCGCTGCTGGCGGCCATGCTGCTGCCGTGGGCGCTGCAGGCCGCCGGAGCCGACTTCTACCTGGGCGTGGCGAGCCGCATCGTCATCTACGCCGTCGCCGCCACCAGCCTGAACCTGCTGCTGGGGTACGGCGGAATGATCTCGCTGGGCCACGCGGCCTTCTTCGGGCTCGGCGCCTATGCCAGCGCCATCCTGCTCAGCGAAGGGGTGAGTTCCGCGCCGGTCCACCTGCTGGTGATCGCGGGCGCGGTCGGCGTCGTGGCGCTGGCCATCGGCGCCGTCTCGCTGCGCACCCGCGGCGTGTACTTCATCATGATCACGCTGGCCTTCGCGCAGATGCTGTTCTACCTGGCCAATTCGATGAAGGGCTACGGCGGCGACGAAGGCCTGACGGTGCGCATCCGCGTGCTCTTGCCCGGCGGCCTGGACCTGCGGCATTCCGACACGCTTTACTACTGCGCGCTCGCGGTGCTGGCGCTGGAGCTGCTGCTGCTGCACCGGTTTTCGCAGTCGCGGTTCGGGCGCGCGGTGCAGGCGTTGCGCGACGACGAGGTGCGGGCCGAGGCCATCGGCCTGCCGGTGTTCGCCAGCAAGCTCGTGGTGTTCGTCGCGGCCGGCGTGCTGTGCGGGATCGCCGGCGGCCTGAGCGCCAACCTGCAGGGCTACGTGAGCCCCAACCTGCTGCACTGGACCCAGTCCGGGACCTTGCTGGTGATGGTGATCCTGGGCGGGGTCGGAACGCTCTGGGGCGGCGTGCTGGGCGCCGCCGCGCTGCTGCTGATGCAGGAGCTGCTGTCGGCGCGCACTCCGTACTTCGAGTTCTGGATCGGCTGGGTGCTGCTGGCGGTGGTGCTGTTCGCGCGGCACGGGCTGGCCGGTGCGCTGGCGGCCCTGGCGCGACGGGGGGCTGCGCGATGACGCACGCACCGCTGCTGCAGGTCACGGGGCTGAACAAGCGCTTCGGCGGCGTGCTCGCGACCGACCGGGTCGACCTGCGGGTGGCCGCTGGCGAAATCCATGCGCTGATCGGGCCCAACGGCGCCGGCAAGACCACGCTGGTGTCGCAGATCGCGGGCCAGCTCGCCAGCGACAGCGGCACCGTTCACTTCGACGGCAGCGACATCACCCGGATGGTCACGCACCGGCGTGCGCGCCGCGGACTGGTTCGTTCGTTCCAGGTCACCCGGCTGTTCAAGAGCATGTCGGTGCTGGAGCACCTGGCGCTGGCGCTGCAGGCGGCGGGCGGGCGCACCTTCTCGGCCTGGCGGCCGGTGCGCGCCGCCACGCTGCTGTTCGGGCGCGCCCAGGGATTGCTGGAGCGGCTTGGCCTGGCGAGCAAGAGCGGCTGGGGCGTCGAGCAGCTGTCGCACGGCGAGCAGCGCGCGCGGGAGGTGGGTATGGCGCTGGCCGGAAGCCCGAAGCTGGTGTTGCTGGACGAACCGCTGGCCGGCATGGGGCTGCAGGAATCCGAAGCCATGGGCAGCCTGATCGACAGCCTGCGCGGCGAGGTTGCCGTGCTGCTGATCGAGCACGATGTCGAAGCCGTGTTCCGGCTGGCCGACACGGTGTCGGTGCTGGTCAGCGGCCATGTGGTGGCCAGCGGCAAGCCCGATGACGTGCGGCGCGACCCGGCCGTCGCCGACGCCTACCTTGGCAGCAGCCAGGAGGCGCTATGAGCCGCACGGCCGCTCCGAAGGCTCATCGCACCGCAGCTCGTAGAGCGGAGGTTACCCAATGAGCGCCATGGCCGCGCCAGCCGAACTGCTGCGGGTGCGCGGCCTGTGCTCCGGCTACGGGCGCAGCCAGGTCCTGTTCGGGATGGACCTGGACATCGGTCCCGGCGAGATCGTCGGCTTGCTGGGGCGCAACGGCATGGGCAAGACCACGCTGGTGCGCTCGGTGATGGGGCTGATCAGGCCCACCGCGGGCGAGGTCGTCTTCGGCGGCCGGGCGATCGGCGCGATGGCGCCGCACCGGGTGGCGCGCCAGGGCATCGCGCTGGTGCCGGAGGGCCGGCAGGTGTTCGGCAACCTGAGCGTGCTGGAGCACCTGACGGCGTTCAGCCGGGCCGGCGCCGGCGGCGCTCAGCCCTGGACGCCCGAGCGCCTGTTCGAGCTGTTTCCCCGGCTGGCAGAACGCCGCAGCCACATGGGCGGCCAGCTCTCGGGCGGCGAGCAGCAGATGCTGGCGATCGCCCGCGCGCTGGTGACCAACCCGAAGCTGCTGATCCTCGACGAGGCCACCGAAGGCCTGGCGCCGCTGGTGCGCGAGGAAGTCTGGAAGGTCCTGGGCCAGGTGCGGCAGGCGGGCCACGCGATGCTGGTGATCGACAAGTATGTGCAGCGCCTGATCGGCGTCGCCGACCGGCATGTGATCATCGAGAAGGGCAGGCCGGTGTGGAGCGGGAGCTCGCAGGCGCTGGACGCGGACCGCGGCCTGTGGGCGCGGTATCTGGGGCTGTGAATCGGGCAACGACGATGTTCAAACCAAAGGAGACGACGTCATGAATGCAAGAGTCTTGAAATCGGTGGCGGCCCTGATGGCCGCGGCGGGGTTCGCCTGCGCCGCCGGCGCACAGGAGGTGACGCTGCGGCTGGTGAGCGCGTTCGCCGAGAACGGCATCTACGTGCAGCGGCTGCAGCCGTGGATCCAGAAGTTCAACGCCGAGGGCAAGGGCGTGCTGCAGCTCAATTTCATCGGCGGGCCCAAGGCGATTCCGCCGTTCGAGGCCGGCAACGCGGTCAAGACCGGCGTGGTCGACATGGCGCTGGCCACCGGCGCGTTCTACACCAACGTGATGCCGGAAGCCGACTTCCTCAAGCTCACACAATTTCCGGTGGCGGAGCAGCGCAGGAATGGCGCCTTCGACGCCATCAACAAGGTCTGGAACGAGAAGGCCAACATGCAGTACCTGGCGCGGATGGTGGAGAACCAGCCGTTCCACATCTACACCAACAAGAAGGTCGACAAGCCCGACCTGACCGGCCTGAAGATCCGCATCACCCCGGTGTACCGCGACTTCTTCCAGGCGCTGAACGCCAACGTCATCACCACGCCGCCGGGCGAGGTCTACACGGCGCTGGAGCGCGGCGTGGTCGACGGCTACGGCTGGCCGATCGGCGGCATCTTCGACCTGAACTGGCACGAGAAGACCAAGTTCCGGATCGACCCAGGCTTCTACGATGCCGAGGTGTCGCTGGTGATGAACCTGCCGGCCTACAAAAAGCTGACCGAGCCGCAGCGCGCCTACCTGCAAAGGCAGCTGCTGGCGCTGGAAGCCGAGAACACGTTCTGGGCCAGGTACGCAACCGACGAGATCGCGCGCCAGGAGAAGGCCGGCATCCAGACCATCCGGTTCGACGCTGCCACCTCCAAGGCCTTCCGCGACCAGGCCTACGACATCGGCTGGGCCAGCGCCGCCAAGCAGAGCCCCGAGATCGCCGCCCGCTTCAAGACGCTGTTCTCGAAGTGATCGAGCGGCTCTCCGGCGCTTACGGGCGCCTGCTGGCCTGGCTGGCGCTGGTGGGCTGCGCCATCCTGCTGGCGATGATGTTCATCATCGTGGCCGACGTCGCGTTGCGCAACATCGCCGTGCCCGGTCTGCCGCGCGGGTTGGCCTGGAGCAACGAGATCTCCGAGCTGATGCTGTACCTGCTCACGATGTGCGTCGCGCCCTGGCTGCTGCGCCAGGGCCAGCACATCCGGGTCGACATCCTGCTGCAGGCGCTGCCGCCGCGGCTGGCCTGGACCTTCGAGTGGATCGGCGACCTGATCGGCCTGGCCTGCTGCGTCGTCATCGCGTGGTACGGCGCGCAGGCCGCCTGGTCCAGCTATGCGTCGGGCGCGGTCAACATCAAGACCCTGGTGACGCCGGAGTGGTGGGCCCTGGCGCCGCTGCCGCTGGTGTTCGTGCTGCTGGCGATCGAGATGGTGTTCCGGATGCATCGACTGGCCCAGGCTGAGCGCGGTCCGCGCAACGATGCGGTGAGCGCGGCATGAGGGCCGCGTCATGAGCGCAGCGCAGAACCGCTTCAAGCAAGCTCGCGCCCCCTGGGGGGGCAGTGCAGCCGCCTTGGCGGCAAACGTGGGGGCCACATGAGCTGGGGTCTCGCAGCCTGGCTGATGCTGGGCGGTTCCACCGTGCTGCTGTTCATCGGCATGCCGGTGGCCCTGACCTTCATCACCATCAACATCGTCGGCGCCTGGCTCTACATGGGCGGTGAAGCCGGCCTGATGCAGCTGGCGCGCAGCAGTGTCACTTCGGTCACCGCCTTCTCGCTGACACCCATTCCGCTGTTCGTTCTGATGGGCGAGATCCTGTTTCACACCGGGCTGGCCCTCAAGGTGATCGAAGGCGTGGAGCGGCTGATCCGCCGCCTGCCCGGGCGGCTGGCGGTGGTGGCAGTGGTCGCCGGCACGGTGTTCTCCGCGATCTCCGGTTCCACCATCGCCACCACCGCGATGCTGGGCTCGCTGATGCTGCCGGTGATGCTCTCGCGCGGCTACCACCCGGTGCTGGCCACCGGGCCCATCATGGCCATCGGCGCGGTGGACATGCTGATCCCGCCGTCGGCGCTGACGGTGCTGCTCGGCTCGCTGTCCGGGATCTCGATCTCGAAGCTGCTGGTCGGCGGCGTGCTGCCGGGCGTGATCCTGTCGATCGCTTTCGTGTTCTGGATCATCATCCGCGTGCGCATCAGCCCGGAGCTGGCGCCGCAGGACGACAGCGAGGTGCAGTACACCGGCTGGGCCCGCTGGCAGCCGTTCTTCGCCTATGTGCTGCCGACGCTGTCGATCTTCGGCGTGGTGGTGGGCGCGCTGGCCGATGGCTGGGCCACGCCGACCGAATGCGCGGCCATCGGCGCCTTCGCCACCCTGCTGCTGGCGCTGGCCTATCGGAGGCTGACGTGGGAGGCGGTGCTCAAGGCGCTAAAGGGCACGGCTGGCATTTCCGGGATGATCCTGTTCATCATCCTGGGTGCGACCACTTTCGCGCAGATCCTGTCGTTCTCGGGCGCCAGCAACGGGCTGGTGCAGTTCATCACCGGCCAGGGGCTGTCGACCGCGATGATCGTGGTCGGCATGCTGCTGCTGCTGATCTTCCTGGGCATCTTCGTCGACCAGGTCAGCATGATGATGATCACGCTGCCGATCTTCATGCCGATCGTGCAGTCGCTGCAGATCGACCCGGTCTGGTTCGGCGTGATGTTCCTCATCTGCATGCAGCTGGGGCTGCTGCTGCCGCCGCACGGCCTGCTGCTGATGACCATGCGCGGCGTCGCGCCGCCGGAGGTGACGATGGCGCACATCTTCCGCGCCGTCGTGCCCTATGTCGCTATGAGCCTGGTGCTGCTGGCCGCGGTGTTCTGGTTCCCGTCGATCGCGACCTGGTTGCCAGGGTTGATCGGGTAGCCCGTTTTCTCCCAGCAGCATCCGCGCGGACGGCGAGGCCGGGGAGGGCGCGGCGCATCGGCGCGGCGACCGGTGCTTTGCACCGGCTTCCCTGTGTTTTCCCGATTCCATGACGCGTCGCACAACTCACAGCGGGCCTAAGGCCCCGCTGTTCGGACAAGTGCGACGAGTCAGATCACGAAGCGCGCAAGCGCGCCGTCATGGAATCGGGAAAACACAGGCACCGCGCAAGATGCGCCGCACCCTCCCCGGCCTCGCCGTTGCATGAGCGATGGCGCGCGCGTGCGCATCGACTCTCAGCGCGGCGGGCGCTGCCTGCCGCGCCGCGCGGACCCTGGAGCAGGCACTCCATCCTTAAACGCCCGCCATTCCCGCCTGCGCGGGAATGACGGGGAGGATCAGTAGTCGTCGAGAACAGCGCCCTTGCTCGCGCTCGACGCGTTGAAGGCGAACTTGGCCTGCACGCCGCGCATGTAGCGCGGCTTCGGCGCGGTCCAGGCCTGGCGGCGTTTGTCGATCTCGGCAGCCGGCACGTTCAGCTCCAGCACCAGCTTGTGCGCGTCGATGGTGATCGAGTCGCCCTCGTGGACGAAGGCGATGGTGCCGCCGGCCGCCGCTTCGGGCGCGACGTGGCCGACCACCATGCCCCAGGTTCCCCCCGAGAATCTGCCGTCGGTGATCAGGCCGACGCTCTCACCCAGCCCGGCGCCGATCAGCGCGCCCGTCGGGGCCAGCATCTCGGGCATGCCGGGTCCGCCCTTGGGTCCCAGGTAGCGCAGCACCATCACGTCGCCGGCCTTGATTCGGCCGTCGAGGATGGCCTTGAGTGCCGACTGCTCGTCGTCGAACACGCGGGCCGGGCCGGTGATCACCGGGTTCTTCAGGCCGGTGATCTTGGCCACCGCGCCTTCGGGCGACAGGTTGCCCTTCAGGATGGCCAGGTGGCCCTGCTTGTACATCGGCTTGCCGATCGGCCGGATCACGTCCTGGTCGGCGCGCGGCTGGTCGGGAACGTCCTTCAGCACCTCGGCGATGGTCTGGCCGGAGATGGTGATGCAGTCGCCGTGCAGCAGGCCCGCGTTCAGCAGCATCTTCATCACCTGCGGAATGCCGCCGGCCTTGTGCAGGTCGACCGCCAGGTACTTGCCCGAGGGCTTGAGGTCGCACAGCACCGGCGTTTTCTGGCGCACGCGCTCGAAGTCGTCGATGGTCCACTCCACTTCGGCGGCGTGCGCGATGGCCAGGAAGTGCAGCACCGCGTTGGTCGAGCCGCCGGTGGCCATGATCACGGCCACCGCGTTCTCGATCGCCTTGCGGGTGACGATGTCGCGCGGCTTGATGTCCTTTTTGATCGCCTCGACCAGCACCTTGGCCGATTCCTTGGCCGAGGTCACCTTCTCGTCGTGCGGATTGGCCATGGTCGACGAGTAGGGCAGCGAGATGCCGAGCGCCTCGAACGCGCTCGACATGGTGTTGGCGGTGTACATGCCGCCGCACGATCCGGTGCCGGGAATGGCGCGCATCTCGATCTCGCGCAGGTCCTCGTCGCTCATGTTGCCGGCGGCGTTCTGGCCGACGGCCTCGAACACGCTGACGATATTCAGCTCCTGGCCTTTGTAGTGGCCCGGCAGGATGGTGCCGCCGTAAACGTAGATGGCCGGCACATTGGCGCGCAGCATGCCCATCAGGCCGCCGGGCATGTTCTTGTCGCAGCCGCCGACCACCAGCACGCCGTCCATCCACTGGCCCTGCACGCAGGTCTCGACGCAGTCGGAGATGACCTCGCGGCTGACCAGCGAGTACTTCATGCCCTCGGTGCCCATCGCCATGCCGTCCGAGATGGTCGGCGTGCCGAAGATCTGGGCATTGCCACCGGCTTCCTCGATGCCTTCCACCGCCGCGTCGGCCAGCTTCTGCAGTCCGCTGTTGCACGGCGTGATGGTGCTGTGGCCATTGGCGACGCCGACCATCGGCTTCTTGAAGTCGCTTTCCTGGTAGCCCATGGCGTAGTACATCGAGCGGTTTGGCGCGCGCGCCTTGCCCTCGGTGATGTTCTTGCTGCGGCGGTTGATCTGGATGGTTTTGGTGTCCATGGAACTCTCTCGTGGGCTGGGAAAGCGCAAAGTATGCGCCGCGTCACTGATTCTTTCCAATCGCTTTCTGCTGCTGTTCTAATATGCATTGCATATGAGTGGACCTTCCGTCGACCTGAGGTTGTGGCGCCAGTTCGTGGCCGTGGCCGAGGCGCTGCACTTCGGCCGCGCGGCCGCCAGCCTGCACATGACGCAGCCGCCGCTGACGCAAGGCATCGCGCAACTGGAGCGGCTGTTGGGCGTGAAGCTGTTCGACCGCACCAAGCGCAGCGTGCAGCTCACGGCGGCAGGCGCAGCGCTGCTGGCGCCGGCGCGCGACCTGCTGGCACGCGCTCAGGCGCTGCCGGCCCAGGCCCGTGCCGCGCAGGCCGGCGAGATCGGCCAGCTGCGGCTGGGTTTCGTCTCCACCATCGGTTTCGCCCAGCTGCCGCATTGGGTACGGGGCTTCCGGGCCCGCCATCCGAACGTGGGTCTGGAGCTCATCGAAGCGACGGGGGACGTGCAGCTGCAGGCGCTGGAGCGCGGCGAGCTCGACGCCGGCTTCATGCTGCACTCGCCCGGCTTCGTGCCCCCGGGCCTGCAGCACCAGCGGGTCACGCGCGAGCCGCTGGTGCTGGCGCTGCCCGACCCGCACCCGCTGGCGGGAAGCGCCGGCCTCAAGCTGGCGCAAGTGCTGGACCAGCCGCTGGTGATCTTCCCGCGCCGCATCGTTCCTTCGTTGCACGACGCCATCCTGGGCATCTACCAGGCGGCCGGCCGCGCCCCGGTGGTGGCGCAGGAAGCGATCCAGATGCAGACCATCGTGAATCTCGTCTCGGCGGGCCTGGGCGTGGCCTGGGTGCCGGACAGCGTGCGGCAGTTCCAGCGGGCCGGCGTGGCTTACCGCAAGGTGGCGGCGCCACGGAGCAATCCGGTGCCTGGCGCGGAAACCAGCCTGGTCTGGCCGCGCCAAGCCATATCGCCTGCGCTGGAGCGCTTCATCGCCTTCGTTAAGCCGGCCTGAGCGAGGCGGCACAATACGCCGCATGCTGATGTATCCAAAAATCGATCCGGTCGCGCTGCAGCTCGGACCGCTGGCCATCCACTGGTATGGCCTGACTTACCTGGCCGCCTTCGGGCTGTTTTTCTTCCTGGCCCTGCGCCGGCTGCGCCATCCGCCGTTCGCCGCCGTCGCCGGCCGCGGCGCCTGGAGCCGCAAGGATGTGGAGGACATCCTGTTCCTGGGCGTGATGGGCGTGGTGATCGGCGGCCGGCTGGGCTACTGCCTGTTCTACAAACCCGCCTACTACGCCAGCCATCCGTTGGAAATCTTCTACATCTGGCAGGGCGGGATGAGTTTTCACGGCGGCCTGCTGGGCGTGATCGCCTCGCAAGTGTGGTTCGCGCGCACGCGCGGCAAGCCGTTCTGGCAAGTGATGGATTTTGTCGCGCCCTGCGTGCCGCTGGGGCTGGCGGCGGGGCGGGTCGGCAACTTCATCAACGGCGAGTTGTGGGGCCGCTTCGCCGACCCCAGCCTGCCCTGGGGGATGGTGTTTCCGGCCAGCGGGTCGATGCAGCCGCGCCATCCGTCGCAGGTCTACCAGTTCCTGCTGGAGGGCGTGCTGCTGTTCGTGATCCTGTGGCTGTACGCGCGCAAGGAGCACAAGCCGGCGCAGGTCTCGGCGATGTTCCTGATCGGCTACGGCCTGCTGCGCTTCGTCGCCGAGTTCTTCCGCGAGCCCGACACCCATCTCGGGCTGCTGGCGCTGCGCATGAGCATGGGGCAGTGGCTGTGCGTGCCGATGGTGCTGGCCGGGATCGCCCTGTGGCTGTGGGCCGAGCGCCACGCGCAGCGGGCGATTGCGGCCTGAGGGCGCGAAAAAACCTGGTTTTTTGTCACTGCGCACCCGGTCGTCTCACATAATTATCCGTAATTACCTGAAATTACGGAGCCGATCTGGCAACCTCCCTGACGATGCGCGTGGTCCACAACTCCCTACACGACGAAGCGGCTGCCCAGTTGCGCGAGCGAATTTTTTCCGGCGAACTGGCGCCCGGCGTGTTCCTGGACGAAGTGGCGCTGTCGACCGAAATGCGAATTTCGCGCACGCCGCTGCGCGAAGCGCTCAAGGTGCTGACTGCGGAGGGGCTGGTGCGCCATGAGCCGCGCCGCGGCTGCTTCGTGGCCGAAGTCACGGCCCGGGACCTGGACGAGATCTTCCCGGTGATCGCCTTGCTCGAAGGGCGCTGTGCCCACGAGGCCGCGCTGCACGCCAGCGACGCCGACCTCGATGCCCTCCAGGTCCTGCACGACAAGCTGGCCCGCCATGCGAAGGCCCGGCGCATCAACGACTACTACAGCGCCAACTTCGAGATCCACGAAGCGATCATCGCGCTGGCCGGCAACCGCTGGCTGGCGCAGGCGATCGGCGGTCTGCGCAAGATCGTCAAGCTGGCCCGCCTGCAGCAACTGCACGCGCCGGGGCGGCTGGAGCAGAGCCTGGCCGAGCACCTGGCGGTGTTCGCCGCGCTGAAGGCGCGGGATCCCGAAGGCGCAGAAGCCGCCATGCGCACCCACCTGCTGCGCCAGCGGGTCGCCTTGCACGACCTGGCCGGCGGATCGAAATTGAGGATTGCATGAATCCGCCTGGCTGGCTTTTCCGCAACACCGAGAAGCTGCGCCTCTACGCCATGCCGTCCGGTGCCGGTTCCGTGCGCCCGCCGCCGGCAGCAGGCAAACCCGAAGCGCCGGCCCGGGCGATTTCCGCAGGCGGACGCTCGATCAGCGAGCGCCTGGAAGCGACGCTGGGCCGGCAACCGGAAGCGCTGTCGCCGCGGGCGCTGCGGCGGGCGCTGGGCGATCTGCGGGCGATCATCGACCCGCGCGTCAGCGAGGTGGAAGGCGGCCGCCGGGCCCAGCAGACGGCGGCCTGGTATGCGGGAGCGCCGGCCGGAGAGCGCCACGATTTCTGGTTGCTGATGAGCGAGCAGTTCGTCGCCGACCAGAAGCTGGCCAAGGTGGCGCAGGCGCATTACGCGGCTGCCGTCGGCACGGCCGACGAGGCCGTCGCCGAGGTGCGGCTGCGGCGCGCCACGGTGTCGCCGCGCCGCCGGCTGCTGCAGCGCTTCAGCGTGTTTCCGGACGGCATCCGCTTCCTGGTCGACCTGCGCGCCGAGATGCTGCCCAGCCTGAAAACCGACAAGCGCCTGCAGGCGCTGGACGTCGAGATGGAATACATGTTTTCGACCTGGTTCGACGTCGCCTTCCTGGAGCTGCGCCGGATCAGCTGGGATTCGCCGGCGTCGATGATCGAGAAGCTGATCAAGTACGAGGCGGTGCACGACATCCGCAGCTGGGACGACGTCAAGAACCGGCTCGACAGCGACCGCCGTTGCTACGGCTTCTTCCATCCCCGGCTGCCCGAGGAGCCGTTGATCTTCGTCGAGGTGGCGCTGATGGACCAGATCGCGGACTCGATCACGCCGCTGCTGGACGAAGGCGCGGCCCCGGCCGACCTCGACAAGGCGACCACGGCCATCTTCTATTCCATCAGCAACACCCAGAGCGGCCTGCGCGGCGTCAGCTTCGGCGACTCGCTGATCAAGCGGGTGGTCGAGACGCTCAAGGAAGAGTTTCCGCGGCTGCGCACGTTCGTCACGCTGTCGCCGATCCCGGGCTTTCGTGCCTGGCTGCAAAAGAGCGTCC
>JAJAZH010000196.1 GCA_026785815.1 Ramlibacter sp.
CCGGCGGCACCGGACCGGCCGTGCGCGACGTCACGCCCGAGGCGACGCTGGCCATCGCACACAAGGAAATGCCCGGGTTCGGCGAGCAGATGCGGCAGATCAGCCTGAAGTTCGTGCCCACGGCGATCCTGTCGCGCCAGGCGCGGCTGTGACGCGGCGCCAGTCCTTTCGATTCCGCAGCCGGGTCCGGCGGGTTGTCCTTGCGGGCTTGCCGGATCAGGGCGCGCAGTTGCTGCGTGTCGGTGCCCGGGAACTGCTGCAGCCAGAGCGCCAGCGCATCTTCCTTGGCTACCAGGTCTTCGCGCCATTGCTCGGCCCGGTGCAGCGCCTGGGTCTCGCGAGCGGACCCCGTGTTCTGCTCCGCCAGCGCGTCGCGCGCGGCCTGCTGCAGTTCCGGTTCGAGCAGGCGCATCAGCTTGCCGACGAACTGCATCTGGCGCCGGCGGCCCTCGAAGTTGGTGATGCGGCGGACTTCGGCCAGCGCTTCGACCAGTTTGGCTGGCAACTGCAGGCGCTCCAGCAGGTCGGCGCGCAAGGTCAACAGTTCTTCTCCGAGCTTTTGCAGCTCGGTGCTTTCACGCTTGAGGTCGGTCCTGCTGGCTTCGGTCGTGCCCTTGAGTTCGGCCTTCAGTTCCAGGTCGAGTTCGCTGCCTTCAGCGACGAACTGTCCGCGCACGAAATAGCCTTTTTTGGGTTTGCGTGACATGGTGGGGATAAAGATGCCGCAACGATTGCTGCCGACGGGTCGCAAGTATCATAGCCCCGCATGAAACAACCCGACTCCCGTGCCGACCGCGGCTTCAGCTATAGCCGCGCCTATTTCGAAGAACTGGTCGATTCGGCGCTCGCCCACGCCAGGAAGCTGGGCGCCACCGACGCCGGGGCGGAGGCTTCCGAGGGTTGCGGGCTGTCGGTTTCGGTGCGCAAGGGCGAGCTTGAAAACGTCGAGCGCAATCGCGACAAGTCGCTCGGCATCACGGTCTACGTGGGCGCTCGCCGCGGCAACGCCAGCACCTCCGATTTCTCGGACCCCGCGATCCGGCAGACGGTCCAGGCCGCTTACGACATCGCCCGCTTCACCGCGGAAGATCCGGTCGCGGGCCTGCCCGAGGCCGATGACATTGCCGGCGCCGGCGAACAGCTCGACCTGGACCTGTTCCATCCGTGGGCCATCGACAGCGCGGGAGCCGCCGAGATCGCGCTGCAGTGCGAGGCCGCCGCTTTCAAGACCGACAAACGCATCACCAACAGCGAAGGCGCCGGTGTGTCGGCCCAGCAAAGCCATTTCTTCAGCGCCCACTCGCGCGGCTTTCGCGGCGGCTACGCGAGCTCCCGCCACTCGGTGTCGGTGGCGCCCATCGCCGGCCGGGGCGACGGCATGCAACGCGACGCGTGGTACAGCTCGATGCGCAGCGCGCAAGAGCTGGCGCGGCCGGAGCAGGTCGGCCGCTATGCCGCCGAGCGCGCGTTGTCGCGCCTGAAGTCGCGCAAGATCAAGACCACGCAGTGCCCGGTGCTGTACGAGTCGCCGCTGGCCGCCGGCTTGTTGGGGGCCTTCGTGCAGGCCGTCAGCGGCGGTGCGCTCTACCGCAAGAGCAGTTTCCTGCTCGACTCGATCGGCAGCACGGTTTTTCCCAGGCACATCGACATCGACGAAGACCCGATGCTGCGGCGCGGCAAGGGCAGCGCCGCTTTCGATGAGGAGGGCGTTCGCACCAAGGCCCGCAAGGTCGTCGACTCTGGCCGGGTCGAGGGCTATTTCCTCAGCAGCTACTCGGCCCGCAAGCTGGGCATGAAGACCACGGGCAACGCCGGCGGCTCGCACAACTTGACGATGACGTCGCGCCTGACCAAGCCGGGCGACGACCTCGATGAAATGCTGCGCAAGCTGGGCACCGGCCTGTTCGTCATCGAGCTGATGGGGCAGGGCGTGAATTACGTCACCGGCGACTATTCGCGCGGTGCCAGCGGCTTCTGGGTAGAGAAGGGCAAGATCGCCTACCCGGTCCAGGAGATCACCATCGCCGGCAACATGAAAGACATGTTCCAGGGCATCCAGGCCATCGGCGACGACACGTACAACTACGGCGCGAAGACAGTGGGTTCGGTGCTGATCGACCGGATGAAGATCGCTGGTTCTTGAGCCCTGGATCCCGGCTCGAGGCCGGGATGACAGATGGGGCGCACCGCAAGTTTTACCAGTCTGTTGTCATTGCGGGCTCGACCCGCAATCCACGCCTTCAGCGTTCGAAGCATGGATCCCGGCCCGAGGCCGGGATGACAGGCTCGGTCAGCCGGCCAGTGCTGCTTTGACTGCCGCTGACACCTGGCCCATGTCGGCCTTGCCGGCCAGGCGGGCCTTCACGGCGCCCATCACCTTGCCCATGTCGCCCGGGCCCTTGGCGCCGAGTTCGGCAACGATGGCGCGGACTTCGGCTGCAACTTCGTCCGGCGACAGGCGCGCCGGCAGGTAGGCCTGCAGCAGCTTGACTTCGGCGATCTCCTTGTCGGCCAAGTCCTGGCGCGCGGCTTTCTCGAAGGCCTCGATGCTGTCCTTGCGCTGCTTGAGCATCTTGTCGAGGATGGCGATGACGGCGACGTCATCGAGCTCGATCCGTTCGTCCACTTCCTTCTGCTTCATGGCGGCGGTCAGCAGGCGGATGGTGCCCAGGCGTTCGCTGTCCCTGGCGCGCATGGCGGCCTTCATGTCTTCGATGATGCGTTCCTTCAGGCTCATGCTGTGCTCCGGGAGTGGGTGGGCGAAAACGTCAAAAGCCTGCTGAGCGTCCCCAGGCAGGCTTTTCGGGTGCGAACGGCCGCCCGTCGCACTCGGGCAGCAGTTCGGAAGAAGCTTAAAACAGCTAGCAGTTCGAAAGAAGCTTAAAACAACTTCTTGGGCAGCTGCATGCTGCGAACGCGCTTGTAGTGACGCTTGACGGCCGCAGCCTTCTTGCGCTTGCGCTCGGCTGTCGGCTTTTCGTAGAACTCGCGGGCGCGCAGTTCGGTCAGCAGGCCCAGCTTCTCGATGGTGCGCTTGAAGCGGCGCAGAGCGACGTCGAAGGGCTCGTTTTCTTTAACACGGATGGTCGTCATTAGCTCGTGATTTCATTGAATGTGCCAGGAGAGATCGGGCTCCTAGGCGGGGTCCCCAACTAAAACTTGGATGAGAGGCCGTTGGGGGTTTGCCAGCAAAGCCCAACATTATAGCGCCGTTCCCTGGCCTCGCAGGCCGGGGGCATGTCCGTGGCCGCGGCCGCACCGGGCCCGGGCGAAATGCAACCAAAATACCGGTTTGGGCCGCCGGCGTACTTGCTGTGCGCTATTGGCTGCCGGCTCCAGCTTTGCAAGAACTTCTGACGGAACACCCGCCCATGCCCCACCAGCCCGCGTCCTCCGCGCTGCAGCGCTTTCGCGTGATCGACATGACCCAGGTCCGCGCCGGCCCGACCGCCTGCCGCCAGCTGGCGGACTGGGGCGCCGACGTGATCCAGGTGCAGATGCCCGAGCACATGCGCGGCGACGACACGCTGGGGGGCCAGGAAGGTTCCGACTACCAGTACACGCACCGCAACAAGCGCTCGATCACGCTGAACCTGAAGGAGCCGGAGGGAATCGAGGTGCTCAAGCGCCTGATCGCCGGCGCCGACGTGGTGGTCGAGAACTTCCGCCCGGACGTCAAGCACCGGCTGGGCATCGACTACGAGAGCCTGAGCGCCGACCATCCGCGGCTGGTCTACGCCAGCATCTCCGGCTTCGGCCAGACCGGACCGCTGGCGCAGCGGCCGGGCTTCGACCAGATCGCGCAAGGCATGGGCGGGCTGATGTCGGTGACCGGCCAGCAGGGCGGCGAGCCGATGCGGGTCGGGATCCCGATCGCCGATCTGTGCGCCGGCATCTTCGCCGCCCAGGGCATCCTGGTGGCCCTGCTGGAGCGCGAGGCCTCGGGTAAGGGACAGTGGCTGCACACCTCGCTGCTCGAAGCGATGGTCTACATGATGGATTTCCAGACCTCGCGCTGGCTCATCGAGGGCGAGGTGGCGACCCAGGCCGGCAACTTCCATCCCACCAGCATTCCCACCGGCGTCTACAAGGCGCGCGACGGCTACATGAACATCGCGGTGTTCGGCTCGAAAATCTGGGAGCGCTTCTGCGACATCCTGGGCGCGCCGCACTGGGTGACCGACGAGCGTTCGCACGACAAGAAGTCGCGCTCGGTGCACCGCGACTGGCTCAACGCCGAAATCAACCAGCGCCTGGCCGCGCACGACCGCGGCTACTGGATCGAACGCCTGAACGCGGGCGGCGTCGCCTGCGGCCTGATCAACAACCTGCAGGAAGTGTTCGAGGAGCCGCAGGTGCAGCACCTCGGAATGGTCAAGCAGGTGGTCTCCGCCCACTACGGCCCGCAACGGCTGGTGGGCCAGCCGGTGCAACTCGATCGCACACCCAGCACCATCGCGCGCGCCGCCCCCCGGCGCGGCGAGCACAGCCGCGAGATCCTGTCCGAACTGGGACTGGGCGAGGCCGACATGGACCGAATGAAAACAACCGGAATCTTCTGATGACCATCGACTACCAATCTCCCACCGAACGCGTCCAGAGCTGGCTCGACGGCGCTGTGCTGCACATCCGCTTCAACAACGTCGCGCGCCACAACGCCCTGTCGGTCGACATGTGGGAGGCGGTCCCGCCGCTGCTCACCCGCGCCGAAACCGACGAGCGCGTGCGGCTGGTGGTGTTCTCCGGCGCGGGCGAGAAAGCGTTCGTTTCCGGCGCCGACATTTCGCAGTTCGAGGACATGCGCGCTGCGCGCGAGGCGGTCACCCGCTACGAACAGATGGCCGAGAACGCGCTGATGGGCATCCTGAACTTCAGCAAGCCGACGCTGGCCTGCATCCGCGGCTTCTGCATCGGCGGCGGGGTCAACGTGGCGATCAGCTGCGACCTGCGGCTGGCATCGACCGACTCGGTGTTCTCCATTCCGGCCGCCCGGCTGGGCCTGGGTTACCGCTATTCGGCGATGAAGAACCTGGTCGACCTGGTCGGTCCCGGCGCGGCCAAGGACCTGTTCTTCACCGGGCGCAAGATCGACGCTGCTGAAGCCAAGGAGATGGGCCTGCTGACCCGGGTCTGCGAGCCGGACCAGCTGCCCACGCTGCTGGCCGAGTACACCGGCGCGATCTCGGTCAATGCGCCGCTCACCATGCTGACGGCCAAGGCGATCACCGCGGAGATCCTCAAGCCGTCGCCACAGCTGGACATGGAGCAATGCCAGAAGCTGATCCGGGCCTGCTTCGACAGCGCCGATTACGCCGAGGGCCGCAAGGCCTTCATGGAAAAGCGCAAGCCCGTCTTCACCGGAAAATAAGGAAACCAAAGTCATGCGCTCCTACTGGATGCAGATCGACGAGACCCAGGCCAGGCTGGAACTGCGCGAGACGCCGCAGCCTGAGCCGGGACCGCAGCAACTGCTGGTGCGGATGCGGGCCGCCAGCCTGAACCGCGGCGAGTTCATCGCCGGCCACGGCCTGCACCAGCCGGGTTCGGCCAAGGCGGTCGGAATGGAAGGCGCCGGCGAGGTGATGAAGGCCGGTCCCGGCAGCCGCTTCAAGGTCGGCGACCGCGTGATGGGCCGCTGCGCCGGTGCTTTCGCCGAATACGTGGCGATCGACGAGCGCGAGGCGATCCCGGTGCCGCCCAGCCTGAGCTGGGAACAGGCGGCCAGTGTGCCGCTGGTGTTCCTGGTGGTGCACGACATGCTGGTGTTGCAGGGACGGCTGCAGGCTGGCGAGTGGGTGCTGATCAACGGCGTCTCGTCCGGCGTCGGCGTGGCGTCGCTGCAGCTGGCCAAGGCGATGGGCGCGCGCGTGATCGGCACCTCCGGTTCGGCCGCCAAGCTGGCGCGGCTGGAGGCGCTGGGCCTGGACCTCGGGCTGTGCACGCGCGGCGCCGATTTCCACGCTGCGGTGATGGACGCCACCGGCGGCAAGGGCGTGAACCTGGTGATCAACACGGTCGGCGGCTCGGTGTTCGCCGAGGACGTGCGCTGCATGGCGTTCCAGGGCCGGCTGGCCACGGTCGGTTATGTCGATGGCCAGCTGAAAGCGGAAATCGACCTGCAGGCGCTGCACTCGAAACGGCTGGTGCTGTTCGGCGTGTCGAACAAGCTGCGCTCCGCCGATCAGCGTGCCGAGGGCGTGCCCGCACTGGTGGCCCAGGTGCTGCCGGCGCTGGCCGATGGCCGGATCCAGCCGCTGGTCGACCGCAGCTTTGCCTTCGAGCAGCTGGCCGAGGCGAAAGCCTGCATGGAGGCCAACCAGCACCTGGGCAAGCTGGTGCTCACGATGGCCGCAGCCTGAAGCGCCCGTGACGATTCAAGGAGACAAGATGAAGACTCGCAACTGGATCCGGGCGCTGCTGCTGGCATCGCTGTGCACCCACGGGGCCGGGGCCTGGGCCCAGCCTGCGGCCTATCCGAACAAGCCGGTGAAGCTGGTGGTCGGGTTCACGCCCGGAGGCGCCGCCGACTATGTGGCCCGCGCCATGAGCGAGGCGCTCGGCAAGGCCCTGGGCCAGCCGATCGTGATCGAGACCCGGCCGGGCAGCGGCTCCAGCATCGCGGCCGACCAGGTGTCCAAGGCGGCGCCGGACGGCTACACCATCCTGATCGCGAGCCCGAGCAGCATCCTGGTGAATCCGGTGCTCAATCCCAAGCTGGGTTACACGGCGAAAGACCTGCTGCCAATCCTCAAGGTCACCAGCTCGCCGCTGGTCGTGGCGGTCAATCCCGCCACCGGCATCAGCTCGGTGCAGGACCTGATCGCACGGGCCCGCCGGGCGCCCGGCGCCCTGAACTACGCGACTGCGGGCAATGGCTCGGCGCCGCACCTGGGGGGCGCCCTGTTCCTGCAGGTGGCGAACGTGCAGATGACATCGATCCCGTTTCGCGGCGGCGGTCCCGCAATTCAGTCGGTGGTCGCCGGCGACACCCAGGTGACCTTCGGCACACCGCCGTCGGTGCTGCCGATGGTGCAGGCCGGCCGCCTGCGCGCGCTGGCAGTGACCACGCGCGAGGGCTCGTCGCTGGTGCCAGGCGTGCCCGGCATGGCGGAAGCCGGCCTGCCGGATTACGCGATCGAGTTCTGGTACGGGCTGTTCGTTCCGGTCGGAACGCCGGCGCCGGTCGTCAAGAAGATCTTCGATGCCGCGACGGTCGCCATGCGGCAGCCGTCGATCAAGGCCGCGCTGGCGCGGGAAGGAACCGACGTGTCGGTGTCGGCATCCCCCGAGGCCTTCTCGGCCTTCCTGGTCGAGGACGCGAAATTCTGGGTCAAGCTGGTGAAGGACGCGGACGTCAAGCTGGAGTGACGCGGGCCTGCGCGGCCAGCGCCAGCGCGCAGGCGTGGGCGCTGGCCCAGGCCCACTGGAAGTTGTAGCCGCCCAGCCAGCCGGTGACATCCACCACCTCGCCGATGAAGTACAGACCCGGCCGGATCGACTCCAGCGTTTGCGACGACAAGTCGCGCGTGTCGACTCCGCCCGCCGTCACCTCGGCCTTGCGATACCCCTCGCTGCCGGTCGGCACCAGCTCCCACCGCGACAGCTTGTGCGCCAGCGACGCCAGGGCCTTGTCGCTGGCCTCGTTGATCGGCCGCTGCCACGCGGGGTCCTGCTGGACCCAGGCATCCGCCAGCCGCGACGGCACCAGCGTGGCGAGCTCGTTGGCGATCAGCTTGCGCGAGCGCGCCTTGGCCTGCAGCAGCGCTTGCTGGAGGTCGACAGTCGGCGCCAGGTCGATCCGGATCGGCTGGCCATCCCGCCAGTAGCTGGAGAGCTGCAGCACCGCCGGACCGGACAGGCCGCGGTGGGTGAACAGCAGGTCTTCGTGGAAGGAAACCAGGGCCTTCTTCTCTCCGGTTTCAATGCGCACCGGCAGCGCCAGCCCGGCGAGTTGCGAATACGGCGCCCAGGCCAGGCCGTCGAAAGTCAACGGCACCAGCGCCGCGCGCGGCTCGACCAGCCGCAGGCCGAACTGCTTGGCGATGCGGTAGCCGAAATCGGTGGCGCCGATCTTCGGGATCGAGAGCCCGCCGGTGGCGATGACGAGGTTGCGGCAGCCGACCCAGCCGCGATCGGTTTCGATTTCATAACGGGGTCCGGCCGGCGAGTCGATCTCCGCCGGCCCCGCTGGCGTTGGCGCCGCGCGCACCGACTGCACGCCGCACGGTTGCCAGCGAGTGACGCCGCCGGCATCGCATTCGGCCAGCAGCATGCGGATGAAATCGTCGGCGGAGTGGTCGCCGAACAGCTGGCCCTTGTGCTTTTCGTGGAACGGGATCGCATGTTTGCGCACC
>JAJAZH010000197.1 GCA_026785815.1 Ramlibacter sp.
CTGTGGCGCGTCACTGTGCTGGAGGTGGTGAACGACGCTGCCGCGCCCCAGGTGCTGGCGCCGACGTTTGCTTAGCCGATCGCTCGCCTGGACGCTGCACTCCAGCAAATGACTGTCATGCCGGGTTTGACAAGCCTGCCCCGGACCTGATCCGGGGGCATCCACTGGTGCCAACTGAACTTGCTCCATTTCACTCCACCATGGATGCCGGGTCAGGCCCGGCATGACAGACTTCTTAGCGGCGGAGTGTCGCTTCCAGGGCGTACCCGCTCCACTAAAGATCCGAAAACATCGCTTGCCCCGGCACCTCGAGTTGCGCACAAAGCACCGAACCAGATTCTGACTCGGTGATGTACAGCGTCTTGTTTCCCGGGCCGCCGTAGGCTACGTTGGTGGTGGCCAGGCCGGCGCAGGACTGGATCCGCGCCAGCGGCTCGCCCAGATGGCTGAACAGCCACACCACCCCCAGTCCGATGTGCGCCACCGCCAGGTTGCCGGCGCTGTCGATCGCCAGACCGTCGGGGCCGCCGAGCCCGCCCGACAGCTGGATAAACACGCCCACCTTGTACGGCACGCCGTCCGGCGACAGCGGCACCCGCCAGACGCAGTTGCCGCGTGTGACGTTCAGGTAGAGCGTGTTGCCGGCTGCATTGAGCACCAGGCCGTTCGGGCTCGGGATGTTGTCCAGCAGGCGTTCCAGCCGGCCATCGGCGCGCAGCCGGTACAGGCTGCCGGTGGGATCGTGCAGCCCGGTCAGGCCCTGGTCGGTGAAGTACAGGTCGCCATTGGCCGCGAACACCAGGTCGTTGAGACCCTTGAAGCGATCCAGCGCGGCGCGTTCCAGCAACGGGGTGACGGCCCGCGTGACCGGGTCGATCACCATGATGCCGTGCCGGAAGTCGGCCACGAAGATGCGGCCGTCGCGATGGATCTTCAGGCCGTTGGGCTCGCCGTCGTACTGCGCGAACAGCTCGACCGCGCCAGTCGGCGCGATCCGGAAGATCCGGCCCCACGCCACATCGACGACATACAGATTGCCGGCCCGGTCGAACGACGGCCCTTCCAGGAAGCATTCGGTCGGGGCGCCGCCGCGTTGCACGTCGATCCAGCGATTGCTGCGGCCCCGGATCCGGTACTCGTCCGGAATGCGCGCGAACACGCGGGTCTGCAGGACGGGCGGCGCGGCGTACAAGTCAGTCCCTCGGCAGCACGACGACCGGGGGCTGGCCGTCGATGCGGGCCGGGTCTCCCACGAACTCGATCGGGCAGTACATGCCGCCGTGAAACTGCGCGGCAATCGGATCTTCCAGCGGCGAGGTGGCCAGCACTTCGGCAGCGAACGCTTCGGCATCGTCCTGCGGCCGGTAGCCGAGGAATTTGGCCGGGGTGTTGTCCCAGCGGCTGCGCAGGTTGGCGGACACGCCATACGCCACGACGAAGTGGTAGAGCGGATGTTCGATGCAGCGACGGGTCAGCTGGGTCATGTCGCGGTGGCTGATCCAGGTCAGCAGGTGGCGCGACTCGCTGGGACGATCGCTGGCCCGGAACGAGCCGATCCGCAGGCAAGCCACCGACATGCCGTACTTGTCGGCATACATGCGGCCGAGCGCCTCTCCGAACACCTTGGACACCCCGTAGCGGCCATCGGGGCGGGTCTCGACTTCGGTGTCGATGAAGGTCTCGCGCCGGTGGAACCCGATCGCGTGGTTGGAACTGGCGAACACCAGGCGCCGCACCCCTTGCCGGCGCGCGGCCTCGAACACGTGGTAGCAGCCCTCGATGTTGAGCGGCAGGATTTTCTCCCACGCATCCTCTTCCGGCATACCGGCCAGGTGGACGACGCAGTCGATGCCCTCCATGCTGCGCTCCACCGCCGCCAGGTCGCGGATGTCCACGGTCGCGACCTCTTCGCCGGCTTCGGCCGGCTGCTGCGGTGCCACGTCGGTCAGGCGCAGCAGGGCATAGCGTCCCTTCAACTGGGCGCGCAGCGTCCGGCCGATATTGCCGGCGGCGCCGGTGATGAGCACCCGCAAGGCAGCGGGCTGGTCGAACGGTCGAGTCATGACAGGCGACGCGCTCAACCCGCCACCAGCCGCTCGTTCTGCGGGAACATCACCTTGCGCGCTTCATCGTCCATTTCCTGCTTGAACTTGAAGCGCTCCTTGAGCGCCTCGGCGCGCTGGGCGGCGGGACGGGCGTTGATCGCGTCGAGGTGCCGCTTGACGTTCGGCAGGCGCGCGTAACCGTCGGCGAGAAAGCGCGGGATCATCCGGGCCCAGCCCCACACGGCCATGTCGACCAGCGTGTAGCTGTCGCCCACCATCCAGTTGTTGCCGGCAAGTTGCTCCTCGACCAGCAGCCAGTGGCGCTCGGCCTCGAAGCTGTAGCGGTTGACCGCGTACTCCTTGGGCTCCGGCGCGAAATGCTGGAAGTGCACGGCCTGGCCGCAATACGGACCGATGCCGGTGGCGACGAACATCAGCCACGACAGCATCTGGGCCCGCGCCGCAGGGGTGTCGGGCGGCAGGAACTGGCCGGACTTCTGCGCCAGGTACAGCAGGATGGCGGTGCTGTCGAACACCTTGACGTCGCCGTCGACCAGCGCCGGCGTCTTGGCGTTCGGGTTGATTGCGCGGAAGGCCGCCGAATGCTGCTCGCCCTTGCGGGTGTCGATCGGCACCAGCTCGTACGGCATCCCGGTTTCCTCGAGATAGAGCGCGATCTTGAGCGGGTTGGGCGAGGGGTGGTAGTAGAGCTGGAGCATGGCGGCCTGGAGTTGTGGGGAAACACGCGATTTTGATTCTACCGAGGCACCGGCGCCGCGCGGGCCCCTAAGATGC
>JAJAZH010000198.1 GCA_026785815.1 Ramlibacter sp.
CCGGATGCCTGGCGCTGTCGACAATGATCGAGTCCTTGAGCAGGTCGCCAAACAGCATCGGCTGGATCGCCAGGAAGCCGATCACCACCGAGGGGAAAGCCAGCAGCAACAGCGGCGCCGTGACCACCCAGGGCGACTCGTGCGGCTTGGTCTCGTGCCCGTCGTGCGTGTCGTGAGAGACATGGGCGGCTGGCGCGGCGTGGGCACCATGCGTCTTGGCGCCGTCTGCAACGTCATGCCCGGCTTGATCGTGACCGTGATCGTGACCTTTGCCGTGCTGCTCCGGATTCTGGTGGTAGCGCTCCTTGCCGTGGAACACCAGGAAGTAGAGCCGGAACGAATAGAAAGCCGTGACGAACACGCCGGCAAGGACCGCGAAATAGGCGAAGCCGGCGCCGGGCAGCTTGCTGAAATGCACCGCCTCGATGATGCTGTCCTTGGAATAGAAACCGGCGAACAACGGTGTTCCGATCAGCGCCAGCGACCCGAGCAGCGAGGTGATCCAGGTGATCGGCATGTACTTGCGCACCCCGCCCATCCAGCGGATGTCCTGGTTGTGGTGCATGCCGATGATCACCGAGCCGGCCGCCAGGAATAGCAGCGCCTTGAAAAACGCGTGCGTCATCAGGTGGAACACCGCGACCGAGTAGGCGGAAGCACCGAGCGCCACCGTCATGTAGCCGAGCTGCGACAGCGTGGAGTAGGCGACAACGCGCTTGATGTCGTTCTGGATGATGCCCAGGAAACCCATGAACAGCGCCGTGATCGCGCCGATGACGAGGATGAAGCTGAGCGCCGTGTCGCTCAGCTCGAACAGCGGCGACATCCGCGCCACCATGAAGATGCCGGCGGTCACCATGGTGGCCGCATGGATCAGCGCCGAGATCGGCGTCGGGCCTTCCATCGAGTCGGGCAGCCAGACGTGCAGCGGGAACTGCGCGCTCTTGCCCATGGCACCGATGAACAGGCAGATGCAGATCACCGTGATCAGCATCCAGTCGGTGCCCGGGAAAGTCAGCCTGGACAGCTCGCCGGCCTTGGCGAAGATGTCGGCGTAGGCCATCGAGCCAGCGTAGGCCGCGATCAGGCCGATCCCCAGGATGAAGCCGAAGTCGCCGACGCGGTTGACCAGGAACGCCTTCATGTTGGCGAAGATCGCCGTCGGCTTGTTGAACCAGAACCCGATCAGCAGGTAAGACACCAGTCCCACTGCTTCCCAGCCGAAGAACAGCTGCAGCAGGTTGTTGCTCATCACCAGCATCAGCATCGAGAAGGTGAACAGCGAGATGTAGGCGAAGAAGCGGTTGTAGCCGTCGTCCTCCTCCATGTAGCCGATGGTGTAGATGTGCACCATCAGCGAGACGAAGGTCACCACGCACATCATCATCGCCGTGAGGCCGTCGACCAGGAAGCCGATCTCCATCTTCAGCCCGCCGACCACCATCCACTCGTAGATCGTGGCGTTGAAGCGGGCGCCGTCGACCGCCACGCTCTTGAGCGTCATGGCGGAGATCACGAAAGCGACCAGCACGCCAAGAATGGTGAGGGTGTGCGACAGGCGCCGGCCGATCCAGTTGCCGCCGAAGGGGGTGCCGAACACGCCCGCCAGCACAGCGCCCGCGAGCGGCGCAAGCGGGACGGCGAGCAGGGTCGATGCGTTGAGGGTTTGGCTCATGGTGTCGTTGTTGCGATGGACGTCAGGTCGACGCCGGGCCGCCCCAAGGCGACCTGGGCCCCCTCGGGGGGCAGCGATACGGCGAAGACGATGAGCGTGGGGGCAACATTCATCATCCTTTGAGCGTGTTGAGTTCGTCGACGTTGATGCTCGACTTGTTGCGGAACAGCAGCACCAGGATCGCCAGGCCGATCGCCGACTCCGCCGCCGCCACCGTCAGGATGAAGAACACGAACACCTGTCCGTGCATGTCGTTCAGGTAGTACGAGAAGGCGACGAAGTTCATGTTGACCGCCAGCAGCATCAGCTCGATCGCCATCAGCAGCACGATCAGGTTGCGCCGGTTCAGGAAGATGCCGATGATCGACAGCGCGAACAGAATCGCGCCCAGCGACAGGTAATGGCCGAGGGTGATCGTCATGGCCGGGCTTCCGCGGACGGGGCCGGCGGCGGCTCGGGTTGCGCCAGGGTCGGATTCATCGTCACGATCCGCACCCGGTCGCTGGAGCGCACCCGCACCTGGTCGGCCGGGTCCATGTGGCGGCTGTCCTTGCGCTGGCGCAGCGTCAGCGCGATGGCGGCGATGATGGCCACCAGCAGGATCACCGCGGCGATCTCCAGCGGATACAGGTACTGGGTGTAAAGCAGTTTGCCCAGCTCCTTGGTGTTGGACAGCTGGGCGGCGCTCGCGGCAGCCGCAGTCACCGGCCGCGGCTCTTCGCCGGTGCGAAAGCCCCCCATCAGAACGGCCGCCATCTCCAGCGCGATCAGCACGCCGACGCCTGCCGCCAGCGGAAAATGCTTCCAGAAGCCGGCGCGCAGGCTGTCGATGTCGATGTCCAGCATCATCACGACGAACAGGAACAGCACCATCACCGCGCCGACATACACCAGCACCAGCGTGATCGCAAGGAACTCGGCCTTCAGCAGGATCCACACGGCGGCGGCCTGGAAGAACGCCAGCACCAGGTACAGCGCGGCATAGACCGGGTTGCGGGCGGTGATCACCCGGAACGCCGCGAACAGCAGCACCGCCGAGAACAGGTAGAAAAATCCGGTTTTGATGTCCATGAGGCGTTCTTCTGCTGGCGTCAGCGGTACTTGGCGTCGGCCGCGCGGGCTGCAGCGATCTCTGATTCATAGCGGTCGCCCACCGCCAGCAGCATGTCCTTGGTGAAGTACAGGTCGCCGCGTTTCTCGCCGTGGTATTCAATGATCCCGGTCTCGACGATCGCGTCGACCGGGCAGCTCTCCTCGCAGAAGCCGCAGAAGATGCACTTGGTCAGGTCGATGTCGTAGCGCGTGGTGCGGCGCGAGCCGTCGTCGCGCACGTCGGACTCGATGGTGATCGCCAGTGCCGGGCAGATCGCCTCGCACAGCTTGCAGGCGATGCAGCGCTCTTCGCCGTTCTCGTAGCGGCGCAGCGCATGCAGGCCACGGAAGCGCGGCGACGCCGGTGTCTTCTCCTCGGGGAACTGGACGGTGATCTTGCGCGCGAAAGCGTACTTGCCGGTAATGGCCAGGCCCTTGAACAGTTCGAGCAGCATGAAGCTGGACAGGAAGTCCTTCAGGGAGAAGCCAGGCGCGGCGACTGCGGGATTGGACATGGTCGTTTGGACTCGTTATTTCCAGATGTTGAACGGGGTCTGCATCCAGGCGCCGACCACCACCAGCCACACCAGGGTGACCGGGATGAAGATCTTCCAGCCCAGCCGCATGATCTGGTCGTAGCGGTAGCGCGGGAAGGTCGAGCGCACCCACAGGAACATCGTGACCACCATGAAGGTCTTGATGCCCAGCCAGATCCAGCCGGGAATGAAATCGAGGACGGCGAACGGCGACAGCCAGCCGCCCAGGAACAGCAGCACCGCGATGATCGAGACCAGCCACATGTTGGCGTACTCGGCCAGGAAGAACATCGCGAAGCTCATGCCCGAGTACTCGATCATGTGGCCGGCGACGATCTCGGACTCGCCTTCCACCACGTCGAACGGATGGCGGTTGGTCTCGGCCAGCCCGGAGATGAAGTAGACGAAGAAGATCGGCAGCAGCGGCAGCCAGTTCCAGGACAGGAAGCCCAGCCCCATTTCGGAGAAGCGCCCCTTGGCCTGGCCCATCACGATGTCGGTCATGTTCAGGCTGCCGGCCACCATCAACACCACCACCAGGCAGAAGCCCATCGCGATTTCGTAGCTGACCATCTGGGCCGAGGCGCGCAGGGCGCCCAGAAAGGCGTACTTGGAGTTGGAGGCCCAGCCGGCAATGATCACGCCGTAAACCTCGAGCGACATGATCGCCATCAGGAACAGCAGGCCGGCGTTGATGTTGGCCAGTGCGACTTCGGGCCCGAACGGAATCACCGCCCACGCGGCCAGCGCCGGCATGATGGTCATGATCGGGCCGAGGAAGAACAGGCCCTTGTTGGCCACCGTCGGAACGATGATTTCCTTGGTCAACAGCTTCAGTGCATCGGCGATCGGCTGCAGCAGGCCGAGCGGGCCGACCCGGTTCGGGCCGATCCGGATCTGGGTGAAACCGATCGCCTTGCGCTCCCACAGCGTGAGGTAGGCGACGGCGCCCATCAGCGGCAGCACCACGGCGACGATCTTGATCAGCGTCCACAGCACCGGCCACGCCATCGCCGTCCACCAGCCAGCGCCGACCAGGCCGTTGCCGAAGCCCCAGATCTGGTCGATCACGATGACTGCGCCTGCACGGCGTGCGCCCGCTTCGCATCGGCCGTCAACTGCAGCGAAGGCGCGCGGCGGACGATGCCGTCGAGCTGGTAGATCGAAGCGGTGGCCGGATGACCGGCCGATGGCGACAGGTCGATCGCCGCGGCGCTGCTGTTGCCCAACGCATTGCCCTGCACCAGGTCGGTCTTGACATGGTCGCCGCCACGCGCAGCAGTCAACACTTCCTGCGCCGATTCGTAGGCGAAACCCGGCAGGCCCAGCATGTTGGCCAGCACCCGCAGCACCTTCCAGGCCG
>JAJAZH010000199.1 GCA_026785815.1 Ramlibacter sp.
ACAGCTACAAGCGGCTGGTCGACGGCTTCTGGGCGCCGGTCAAGCCGACCTGGGGCATCGACAACCGCACGGCCAGCTTTCGCGTCATCGCCGGCAGCCCCAAGTCCACCCGGCTGGAGACGCGCTGCCCCGGCTCGGACGTCAATCCCTACCTGGCGATGGCGGCCGTGATCGCCGCCGGCCTCTACGGGGTCGAGCAGGGCCTGAAGCTGACGGCGCCGCCGATCACCGGCACCAACCAGGGCGGGGAAGACGTTCCCCGCGCGCCCCGCTCGCTCAACGAAACGACGCGCATCTTCAGCCAGTCGAAGGTCGCGCGCGAGATGCTGGGCGACACCTTCGTCGACCACTTCGCCGCCACCCGGGACTGGGAGTGGCGCCAGTGGCTCGACGGCGTGACCGACTGGGAGCTCAAGCGCTATTTCGAGATCATCTGAGCGCAGTTCGCTGCCACTGCGTCCCTGACCTAACCAAGCTCCACTAGCTCCAACCAGCTCTTTCATTCCACCGATCCCTCCAACCGGCATCCCATGAGCATCAACAGTTTCTCGTTTCCCACATCCATCAAGTTCGGTGCCGGCGCGCGCAAGGAGGTCGCTGGCCACCTGCTCGCGCGCGGCCTGAAGCGGCCGCTGATCGTGACCGACAAGGCCATTGCCATGCTGCCGGTGCTGGCGGAATTCAGGCAGCACCTGGGAGGTCTCGACGTTTCGGTCTACTCCGGCGTGCACGGCAACCCGACCGCGCGCCAGGTGATGGACGGCGCCGAGGCGTTCAAGTCGCACCGCGCCGACTGCGTGATCGGCTTCGGCGGTGGCGCCGCGCTGGACGTGGCCAAGGTGGTGGGCATCGCCGCCACCCACGGCGGCCACATCATCGAGTACGCGTGGGACCATCCGCAGGTGCGCGCGATCGACCGGGAGCTGCCGTACTTCGTCGCGCTGCCGACCACGGCCGGCACCGGCTCGGAAGTCGGACGCTCGGCCGTGATCAGCGAGGACGACACCCATCTCAAGCGCATCGTGTTCAGCGCCAAGGTGTTGGCGAAGGTGGTGTTCGCCGACCCGGAGCTGACGCTGGCGCTGCCGCCCCACGTCACCGCGGCGACCGGCATGGATGCACTCACCCACAACATCGAGAGCTACCTGTCGCCGGCCTACCACCCGCTGTGCGACGGCATTGCGCTGGAGGGGACGCGGATCGCGGCGCGGGCGCTGGTGAAGGCGGTCGCCGAACCGCAGAACCTGCAGGCCCGCAGCGACATGATGATGGCGTCGATGATGGGCGCCATCGCTTTTCAGAAAGACCTGGGCGCAGTGCATTCCTGTGCCCATGCGCTTGGGGCGGTGTGCGACCTGCACCACGGGTTGGCCAACGCGCTGATGATCGACACGGTGCTGGCCTGGAACTACGAAGCGGCGCCGGAGAAGTTCAACGAGCTGGCGCACGTCTGCGGTGTGGCAGGCGGCGGATCGGCCTTCGTTCCCTGGCTGAAGCAGCTGAAGAATCGGATCGGCTTGACCGGCACCTTGAAGACTCACGGTGTCACGCCAGAGCAGCTGCCGCGGCTGGTGGAAATCGCGGTCGCCGACATCTGCCACCAGACCAATCCCCGGCCGGTCACGCCGGCGGACTTCGAGCGCCTGTTCCAGCAGGCGATGTGATGGCTGGTGTCATGGCTGGTGCAATGGCTGAAAGGATTGCGGGCGCGGGCCGCCTGAAGATCGGGATCTCCGCGTGCTTCATGCACGCCGATCCGGCACGGGTCCTGTTCACCGGCAAGACGCTGCAATACGTGGAGCAGTCGATCGCGCACTGGGTCATGTCCACCGGTGCGCTGGCCGTCATGGTGCCGAGCCCGACCGGGGCCACCCAGCGCGGCGACGTGACGCTCGAGCACTATGCCGACTGGCTGGACGGCCTGGTGCTGCACGGCGGCGCGGATGTGTCGCCACTCAGTTACGGCGAGCAGCCACTGCAGGAAAAGTGGTCCGGGGACCGGGTCCGTGACGAGTACGAGATTGCGCTGGTCGCCGCGTTCGAGCGGCACGGCAAGCCCGTGTTCGGCGTCTGCCGCGGCCTGCAGCTGATGAACGTCGCTTATGGCGGCACGCTGTTCCAGGACATCGCGACCCAGGTGCCGCAAGCGCTGGTGCATCGGGACGCGGTGGTCTACGACCACAACTTCCACGGCGTCGAACTGGTGGCGGGCAGCCGGCTGGCCTCGCTCTATCCGGAATCGGGGCGGGTCACGGTCAACAGCATCCATCACCAGGCGATCAAGGACCTGGCGCCCGGGTTCGAAGTCGAGGCTGTCAGCTTCGAGGACGGGATGGTGGAGGCGATCCGCCGCAGCGACCGCAGCCAGTCCTGGCTGGCGGCCGTGCAGTGGCATCCGGAGTTTCACTTGCCCGGTTCCGAAACCCTCGACGACGCTGCATTGCTGCAGGACTTTCTCGATGCTGCAACTGCGGCGAAGAAAACAACGACATGACCACGCTCGCCATCCACAACCCGGCCAACGGCGAGCTGATCTCGCAACTTGCTGCCGATGACGCGGCATCTGTCGCAGCCAAGGCATCCCGCGCGCGGCTGGCGCAAGTGGCCTGGGCAGCCCGGCCGCTGGCGCAGCGCAAGGCCTGCATCGAGCGCTTCCGCGAAGGGGTGCTACGTGACCTGGAGCCGCTGGCCGTCACCATGACCCGCGAAACCGGCAAGCCGATCAGGATGTCGCGCAACGAGCTCAACGGCCTGTTGCCGCGGCTGGACTTCTTCCTGGGCATGGTCGAAGCCGTGACCGCGACCGAGACCGTGTTCGATGAAGCCGGCATGAACGAGCGCATCCAGCACCTGCCGCTGGGCGTGGTCGCCAACATCTCGGCCTGGAACTATCCGTGGTTCGTCGGCTGCAACGTGATCGTGCCGGCGCTGCTGACCGGCAACGCGGTGCTCTACAAACCATCCGAATTCGCGACGCTGACCGGACTGGAAATTGCACGGCTGCTGCACGAGGCCGGTGTGCCGGAAGACGTGTTCATCGCGCTGGTCGGGGAAAGCGCGGTCGGCGCCGCCTTGCTGGAGCAGCGGATCGACGGCCTGTTCTTCACCGGCTCCCACGCCACCGGCGCGCGCATCGCGCAGGCGTTGTCGGGACGGCTGGTCAAGGTGCAGCTGGAGCTGGGCGGCAAGGACCCGACCTACGTCTGCGACGATGCCGACCCGAGGGCGGCCGCCGAGTCGCTGGCCGACGGCGCGATGTACAACACCGGCCAGAGCTGCTGCTCGGTGGAGCGGATCTACGTGCACGAAAAGATTCATGACTCCTTCCTGGCCGCCTTCGTCGACATCGTCAGGGGATTCAAGGCCGGCGACCCGATGAGCGAGGACACCTACATCGGCGCCATCACCCGCGCGCCCCAGCTCGATCTGCTGGATGCGCAGGTGGCTGACGCAGTCGCCAAGGGCGCGACCCTGCACACCGGCGGCGCCCGACTGCCTGGTCCCGGCAACGGCTACGCGGCCACGGTGCTCAGCAACGTCGACCACCGGATGCTGCTGATGAAGGAAGAGAGCTTCGGCCCGGTGATCGGCATCCAGAAGGTGGCGGGCGACGACGAAGCGGTGCGCCTCATGAACGACACCCGCTACGGCCTCACCGCCGGCGTCTACACGCCGGACCGGGAGCGCGCGCAGGCCTTGCTGGCGCAGGTGAATGCCGGCAGCGTGTACTGTAACTGCTGCGACCGCGTGAGCCCGCGCCTGCCGTGGAGCGGTTATGGCGATTCCGGCGTGGGGCTGACTCTCTCCACGTACGGCATCCAGGCGTTTACCAGGCCGAAGGCGTGGCACTTGCGCCGGCCTTGAGGCTTCGCTGCTGCTACTCGTAGCGCGTCCACATTCGAAGCACCCGCACGACTCGCTCTTTGGGAAACACTTCATAGACCAGCCGACGCTGGATCGTGACGCGCCTTGAGTAGGCTCTCGCGAGATCGCCCGCCAGCATTTCATACGGAGGTGGATTGCGGAATGGGTCCGCTTCAAGAAGGTCAAGCAGTGCCTGCGCCTTGGGCTTGAGTCCTGCGGCGGCGAGCTTCTTGGCGTCCTTGACGGCGTGTGTGGCGAAGACGACTTGCCAGGTCACCACGCAAGCTTCTTGGCGCTCCTCGCAAGAGGCTCGGCCATGTCCTTCTTGATGGACTCGACCACGCCGGGAATCGACGCGAGGTGCAGCGTTTCCTGGATCGCCTGCCAGTCCTCGGAGGAAAGAAGTACAGCGCTGCTGCGTTTGCCGGCGATGTGAATCGGCTGGTGCGACTCGGCAGCCTCGTCGATG
>JAJAZH010000200.1 GCA_026785815.1 Ramlibacter sp.
CGCCTGCTGCGCCAGGTTGTCGACCAGCCGCATGGTGGCGACGCGGTGCTGCGCCTCGACACCGCGCCAGAGTTTTCGGCGCGCCGGCCTGGCTTGCTCGAACCAATCTTCCTGCCAGAGGCTTGCGCTCATTGACAAACCTCCTCTCTCCAAGCTGCGGTGCGATGAGCCTTCGGAACGGCCCGGCGGCTCACCGGACTACCCTGCGCGCTACGCGCTGCGGGATTCGCCTTGGGGCGGCCCGGCGGCTCATGCCGGCGCGCGGGCCGCATCCAGGTAGGTCACCACCCGCACCAGCCCTTCAGCCGACTGCACCGCTTCCCTGGGGATGGCGTTGAGCGCGCGGTTGTAAGACGTCATCCACAGGCGTCGATGCTCTTCGCTGTTGCCGACCAGCGCGTCCAGCGAGCGGTACACGCGGATCACCAGCGCGGCGAGTTCCGCCGCCTTGGAGCCGATTTCGAAGACCTTGGCGCCGCTGGTCATGCGCGAAATGCTGGCCTCGCTCAGGCCGACGGCCCGGGCCAGCACCGAACTGCTCAGGCCCAGCAATCCGGCCGAACGCAGGGTGGCCTGGGTCAGCACGCTGCTGGCTGCCGTGGCGGTGACAGCGGTCGATCCAGGGGCGGGTGCGGCTGCTTTCATGAGAATTCCGATTCTTGCTGTTGAAATAATAGCAGCAAGATCTTTCAATGGCAAGCCGCATCTCGCGGCCCTACAGCACCTTCAGCCGGCCAGGCCCACGAACACGTTCTGGACGTCGTCGTTGCCATCGATCGCGGCCAGGAAGGCCTCGACCTCTTCCAGGTGCGCTGGGTCGAGGCTGGCCGGATCGACCGGATTCCTGGCCTTGTAGCCGAGCTTGGCCGACAGCACGGTGAAGCCCTGGGCCGGCAGCGCGCGGCTGACCAGGTCGAGATCGGTGGCGTCGGTCAGGAACAGCGTGACGCCTTCCTCCTCACCCGGCTCGAACTCCTGGGCGCCCGCTTCGATCGCGGCCAGTTCCGGATCGGCGCCCTTGGCCGCAGGTTCGGCCTCGATCATTCCCACGTGATCGAAATCCCAGGCCACCGAGCCCGACGTTCCGAGCTGGCCCTTGCGAAACAACACCCGCATCTCCGGGGCGGTGCGGTTCACGTTGTCGGTCAGGCACTCGACCATCACTGGCACGCTGTGCGGCGCGAAGCCTTCGTAGATCACGTGCTCGAAATGAACCGCTTCGCCGGTCAGTCCCGCGCCTTTCTTGATCGCGCGGTCCAGTGTCTCCTTGGGCATCGACACCTTGCGGGCCTGCTCGACCACCAGCCGCAAGCGCGAGTTGGAGGCCGGGTCGGGGCCATTGCGCGCGGCCACCATGATGTCCTTGGCCAGCCGGCCGAACAGCTTGCCCCTGGCATCCGCGGCCTGTGCCTTGCCTTTCGCTTTCCACTGCGCGCCCATGTTGGATCTTTCTTCGGTTTCGTTCAGGTCAGGAGCAGTTCCATCCCGGGGTCGCCCTTGCGCATCGCCCGCTGGTATGCCTCGCGCTGACTGATCCGTTGGAGGTAAGCCAGGATGTGGGGATACGCAGCCAGGTCCACCGGATAGAAGTAGCGCATCGTCGTCAGCGAAAACACGGCCATGATGTCCGCTGCGGTGAATTCGGCGCCCGCCAGGTAGTCCACCTCGCCGAGGCGCGCTTCGAGCAGCTTCAGCACCAGTGCCAGGCGCCCCTGGGTCGACACCAGCATCGGCGTGTCGGCCGGCAAGTCGAGCCGGCGCAGGACCATGTTGCGGCCCATCACCGGCTGCAGGTTCGAATTGGCAAAATGAAACCAGTAGAGATACTGGGCGAAGTCCGGATCGGTCGGGCCGAGCGCCAGCCGACCGCCGCCGTGTTTCGCGATGATGTATTGAACGATGGCGCCCGACTCGGCGAGCACCAGTTCGCCATCGGTGATGACCGGCGCCGCGCCCAGCGGATGCAGCGCCCGCAGCTCGGGCGGCGAGAGGTTGGTGACAGCGTCCCGGGTGTGGTGCTTGAGCACGTAGGGCACTGCGAGTTCTTCGCAGAGCCAGACGATCCGCTCCGATTGCGACTTGCCGAGATGGTGGACGGTCAGCATGGGGGGATAGGCTCGCTGGAGTTGGGGAGCCCCGAGTTTCCCAGATTCAGCGGGGTCGGGCCCGGCGCCACGTCACGGACAATACCTGGATGAACGAAACCGAAGACCTGAACCAGAAAGTCACCGAGCCACGCCTGTGGCGCGACAACGGCTGGACCGCGCGCGTGATCAAGAACGACGACGACGACGGCTGGGCCGTGGCCATGATTCCGGACGGCCAGGTCGAGCCGGCGCTGGTCGGCCCCTGGACGATGGGACGCGACAAGAAAAATCCGAAACCGCTGGACCCGTCAGCCTTCAACACGCTGGTCAAAACCGCGTCTGAATTCGTGCGCCGGCACGAGCAGCAACTGCACGCCTCGCTGCACCAGCAAATCGAAATCGCGCACCAGACCGGGCGCCTGACGGTCTCGCTAGACATCGAGCCCGACGAGGAGAATCCGTCTGCGACGCTGCGCGCGGTCGACGCTTCCGGCGAGGTGCTGGCGCAGGTCCGCGTCGCGCCTTCATTCAAGCTCGACCGGGCCAGCGCGAGCGCCTGGGCCGAGGCCGGGTTTGCGCGTCCCGCAGCCAGATAATCGATGCCCCGCGCTTTCGACAGCGCGACAGGAGCCACCGCATGACCGATCCCGCACCCTTCATGGCCCCGACCTGGCCGCTGGAGATGCTGGCGACGACCACGTTCGAGGACGCCGGCCCGGGCCAGACCAGGGTGACCATCCGCTGGCTGCCCCACGACAGCGACGACGTCGGCCGCGCCACCTTCGAAGCTGCGCGGCCCGGGATGGAAATGGGTTTCGCCGGCATGTGGACCAAGCTGGAAAGCTACCTGGCCACGCTCTAAGCGGAAGCTCGTTGCCGAGATCGTCCGGAGTCGTTCGTCGTCGGTCTGACAACTAGCGCAGGGGTCCGGCGTTGTCGGTGGTGCGCTCGGCGATGCGCGTCATGTGGTACTGGAAGTAGAAAACGTTGAGGAACAGCGTCAGCGCCGCCGACAGCTTCAGGCTGCCCGGCTGGTTCTGGTTGCAGTAGTGCAGCATCGATCGGCGCATCGAGAAGAACCCGAAGATCGAGACCACGCTGCCTGCCAGCACCAGCAGCAGCCCCATCACGGCGCCTGCGGACCCCACCCCGCTGGATTCCGCCAGCACCTGGCCGACCAGGACCAGAGCGACATAAATCGCCAGCACGCCCGTCGCATTGGATTTCGGATCGATCCGCCGCACCCAGATCGATTGAATGAACATCCAGACAATGAAGAACAGGCCGAACGTGATCACCGTGAACAGCAGCACCAGCGCCCAGTGCAGCCGTGGCGGCCGAGGCCCGGTGACGTCATTTGCGCGCGCGGCAGCGGGCTGGGCCATGGGCATCGAAGTCGCTTCCGGTGCGGGCAGCGGCGATGGAGCAGGCGGTGCCGGTGGCGGCGGAAGGGCAGCCGGACGAGCAGGCGGCAGGGGAGGCGGCACTGCGGGCTGCAATTCAGGCGGCAAGGAAGACGCGGCCGGGGCCGAAGCGGGGTCCGTGGTGCCGAACACCTCGCTCGCTGCCACCCACGAGGGCATCCCCTCGCGCCAAACCAGGTCGCCGGGGCCGATCCGGCCTTGCGAAAAATAGTCCACGGCGTCGCTCTCCGGGTACACCCCGAGCCTGGTTCCGTTGCGACTCACGTGATAAGAAGTCATCCCCCACCTTACCATTCGGGCGCCATGAAATTCACCTCCATCCTCAGC
>JAJAZH010000201.1 GCA_026785815.1 Ramlibacter sp.
CGCGCGCAGGCGCGTCGCCATGCCGACCGAGTTGCGCTGCGGATTCACCAGATCGTCCTTGGTCGCGGCGAGCAGCAGCGCCGGTGGCGCGCCGGCGCGGACGTACTCGATCGGCTGCGAATCGCGCGGTGTATTCGGCCAGTCGAAGGCGACTTGCGACTGCCGATCGACAATCGGCAGGAAGTCGTAAGGGCCGGACAGACCGATCCAGCCGGCGATCTTGCGATCCGGCGGCAGCCCGGCGCCGCGCAGCCAGCGCGGATCCAGCGCGACCATCGCGGCGTTGTACCCGCCGGCACTGTGACCCATGACCACGATGTTGGCCGCGGCGCCGCCGAGCTCGGCCGCGTGATCGAAGGTCCACTTCACCGCCGCGGCGCTGTCCTGCAGGAACACCGGGTAGCGAAACTGCGGACTGAGCCGGTAATCGGCGATGACGACGATGGCGCCGCGCGAGGAGAGGGCCTCGCCGACAAAGCGGTAGTCGGCGCGCTCGCCCTTGCTCCAGTTGCCGCCGTAGAAGAACACCACGATCGGCGGCGGGGCAGCGCCGACCCGGGTTAACGGCTGGTAGACGTCGAGCTTCTGCCGGGGGTCGTTTCCGTAGGCGATGCCCTGCTGTCCGGAGTAGCTGTCAGCCGGGACCAGGGAGTTGAGGACTCCGGCGCCAGAACAACCCGTCAGCCAGGCGGCTAACGCAGCCAAGACGCCGGTGCGCCGGGTCACGCGGAAGATCTCATTGGAAGAGCTGCTGGTTTTTTTCACCTTACGGGTACGCCGCAGCGGCCCAGGCGGATTCAGCTCGCGCGGCAGATCTTGAGCATGTTGGTGCCGCCGGGAGCGCCCATCGGCTCGCCGCAGGTGATGGCGTAGATGTCGCCGGTGCTCACGATGCCGCGCTGTTTCAGGTGCTCCTCGGCGTCCAGCAGCGCCCTGTCGCGGTCGACGCTCTGGTCCATCAACAGCGGCCGCACGTTGCGATAGAGCGCCATCTTGCGCTGGGTCACCAGCCGCGGCGTGAGCGCGTAGATCGGGATGTGGATGCGATGCCGGCTCATCCACAACGGAGTCGAGCCCGAATCGGTGAGCGCGACGATGGCCTTGCAGCCCAGGTGGTAGGCGGTGAAGATCGCGCCCATGGCAATCGACTGGTCGATCCGTTCGAAGGTCATGCCGGTGAAGTCGGCGTCCAGCTTCACATCCTCGGCCTTCTCGGCTTCGGCGCAGATATTGGCCATTTCGATGATCGTCTCCAGCGGATAGCGGCCAGCCGCCGTCTCCGCGGAGGTCATCACGGCGTCGGTTCCGTCCAGCACGGCGTTGGCCACGTCGCTGACCTCGGCGCGGGTCGGCACCGGGTTGTTAATCATGGATTCCATCATGTGGGTGGCCGTGATCACCACTTTGTCCAGCTCGCGCGCCATCCGGATCATCTTTTTCTGCAGTGCCGGAACGGCCGCATTGCCGACCTCGATCGCCAGGTCGCCGCGCGCCACCATGATGCCGTCGCTGGCCCGGCAGATCGATTCGAGGTTGGGGATGGCCTCGGCCCGCTCGATCTTGGCGATCAATCCCGGCTTGTGCCGGTACTCGGCGCCGGCCACATTGCAAAGCTGCCGCGCCATCTGCATGTCGCTGGCGTTCTGGGGAAAGCTGACAGCCACGTAATCGGCCTGGAAGCTCATCGCCGTGCGGATGTCCTCCATGTCCTTGGCCGTCAACGCCGGCGCCGTCAGACCGCCGCCCTGCTTGTTGATGCCCTTGTTGTTGGACAACACACCGCCCACTTTCACGGTGGTGTGCACCTGCTCGCCCTTGACAAAATCAACCGTCATCACGATCAGGCCGTCGTTCAGCAGCAAGGTGTCGCCGGCCCGGACATCGCGCGGCAACTCCTTGTAGTCGAGTCCGACTCCGTGAATGTCACCGGGCTCGGTGCGCGATGCGTCGAGCACGAATTTCATGCCCGTCTCGAGCGTCACCTTGCCGTCAGCGAATTTGCCGACGCGGATCTTCGGGCCCTGCAGGTCGGCCATGATGGCCACCTCGCGGCCGGCGCGCTGGGCGGCGGCGCGCACCAGGGCCGCGCGATCGACATGGTCCTGGGCCTTGCCATGGCTGAAATTCAATCGCACCACGTTGACTCCGGCCCGGATCATCTGTTCGAGCAGGTCCGGATCACTGGATGCGGGTCCCAGGGTGGCGACGATCTTGGTGGCGCGGCGGGCAGGGGGCATGGAAACTCCGGTAGGCATCTGCCGGCGATTCTCACATGGAAGCAGCCGCCCGCCGGAGCCACAGCGGTGTCGGCGCAGCCGCGCCAACCTCAGCCAGAGGCGCGTTGCTGCAGGATCTCGAAGGCGGGCAACGTTTTGCCTTCCAGCACTTCGAGGAAGGCGCCGCCGCCGGTGGAGATGTAGCCCACCTGCTGTTCGATCCCGTACTTCGCGATCGCGGCCAATGTGTCGCCGCCACCGGCGATGCTGAAAGCATCCGAGTCGGCGATGGCCCGGGCGATGGTTGCAGTGCCGTTGGCAAAGGCGTCGAACTCGAACACGCCGACCGGGCCGTTCCAGACAATCGTCCCGGCGGCCTGCAACTGCTGCGCGAGGCGGCGCGCGGTCTCCGGCCCGATGTCCAGGATCAGGTCGTCAGCCGCCACGTCGGCAGCAGCCTTCACCGTCGCCGGGGCCTCGGCCGAAAAGGTCTTGGCCGTCACGACATCGGTCGGAATCGGCACCTCGGCGCCGCGCGCCTTCATTGCCGCGATCACCGCTCGGGCCTCGTCGAGCAAGGCCGGCTCGGCCAGTGACTTGCCGATCGGCAGACCGACCGCCAGCATGAAGGTGTTGGCGATACCGCCGCCGACGATCAGCTGGTCCACCTTGGCGGCGAGCGATTTCAGGATCGACAGCTTGGTCGACACCTTCGAGCCGGCGACGATCGCGACCAGCGGCCGCCTCGGATTCGCCAGGGCTTTGGTGATCGCGTCGATCTCGGCCGACAGCAGCGGTCCGGCGCAGGCCACGGCGGCGAACTGGGCGATGCCGTACGTCGAGGCTTCGGCCCGATGCGCGGTGCCAAAGGCGTCGTGCACGAAGATGTCGCACAGGGCCGCCATCTTGCGGGCGAGTTCCGGGTCGTTCTTCTTTTCACCCGGATTGACCCGGCAGTTCTCGAGCAGCACCACCTGCCCAGGCTGCACCGTCACGCCGTCGACCCAGCCGGCGAGCAGCGGAACTGGGGCGCCGAGCAGTTCCTCCATGCGAGCGGCGACCGGCGCCAGCGAATCTTCCGGCCGCAGCCGGCGTTCCGTCGGCCGACCCAGGTGCGATGTCACCATCACCGCCGCGCCCGCATCCAGCGCCATGCGAATGCAAGGGATCGAAGCCCGCACCCGGGTGTCTTCGGTGATGCGCCCGGCGGCGTCCAGCGGCACGTTCAGGTCGGCACGGATGAAGACGCGCTTGCCGGACACGCGGCCCCGGGCGCAGAGATCGGAAAAACGCAGGATGTTCATGGCAGAAAAGAAAGAGGGGCTATCCGCAGCGCGAGGCCGCCATTGTAGAAAAGCCCGGCGCCGCAGTGGCCGCGACGCTTCAAAAGGAAAAGCGGGCGGACCTGTCGGACCGCCCGCTGGCCACCGCGAGGCGCGGTGGCGGGCCCCTGCGAAATTACTGTGCTGTCGACACCGGCGCTGCGCCAAAGGCGGTGCCGCCCGGGCCGTTACGGAAGCTGAGCGGACTAATCGCATCCTGCTGGCCGATACCGGGCTTGGTCCAATCGCAGACGCCACCGCTGAACACCGTGCGCAGCCGCGCGAGCTGGCCGCCATCGAGCCGGCCGCTGTACTCGGCGTCGTTCACCGGGCGCAATGCGCACTTGAGGATGTTCTCGCTCAGGTTGCCGCCAGCGACCTGGCGCGGTGACGAATACGGTTTCAGGAACGGATCGGCATCGCAGACCGACTGGTCGGTGATACGGGTGGTCTGCGTCGCGTCGCTCGACGGGATGCAGAAATCGCCGGCCGAGGCCGGACGGGCATTGCGCACTTTGACTTCCAGCGCGGTCGCCGACTTGTCGGCCGTGAGGTTGGTCAGCCAGGTGTCCATGGCCAGGAAGGATTCAAGGGCCAGTGCCGCGCTGGGCGTCAGGCTACGCCCGAAGCGCCACATCGCGTGGTTCCGGTGGTCCCCGTATTCGCGGGCGAGCCGGTCGCGGACCGAGAAGCTGCGCCAGATGTGGTGAATGCCCAGGCCGAATCCGCCACCCGGCATCTGGACGATGGACGAATCGTCCCAGCCCCGGGTATCGAGCTCTGCCACCTTCGCCAGGTTCTTGCCGCTCATGACGATGCCGGCGCGGTAGGAAATATCTAGCGCCGCCGGATCGGCCTTGCTGCGCTCGGCGCGGAAGTTGGCATCCTTGTCGATGCCGCCGACGACCTCGTTGAGCGTCACGAACTCTTCACCCGTGATACTGCCGCCCAGCAGCGCCTTCAGCCCATATTGCACACCCTCGTTGTCCCGGGTGTCGAGCGCCCGGATGCCGTCCGCTGCCTTGCCGAAGATGTTGGCAGCCCAGTCCCAGGCGCTGCAACGGGCACCGGTGGGGTTGCTGACAGGATCGAACACCTGTGAGTTCGGCAACTCGCAGTTGTTGGTCGTCACCGGATTTTGAACCAGGACGCCAGTCGCATTGTTGGCCGCCGGCACGGTGCGCTGCTGGTAGAGCCCGACCTTGCCGTTGCTGCCGAAAGCGTTGTACCAGGCGTGGCAACCGGTCTGGTCCAGGTGGCCGTTGATCGCGGTCTTCTTGGCGTTGATCGTTGCCGGGCTGGCGCTTCCCATCAGGGCCAGCCATTGCGGCTTCTGGTAGGCCTCGACCAGCTGCACGCAGTCAGCCACCTCGATGCCGGTGGTCTCGGAGTCAGGGTAGGCGCAGTTGATCGTCACCCCATCCAGCAGGCCCGGAGTGATCGAAGCGTTCATGTGCGAATTGATCGAACCGCCGGAACAGCCCTGGCCCATCGTGAACTTGATCGGACCGTAATTGTCGGCAATGTGCTCCTTGAGCATCATCACGGTCTCGCTCATCATCACGCGGTTCGAATTGCGCGCCGAGTCGGTCATGCTGCTGGCCACGAACATGTAGCCGCGCGACAGCGCCTTGTCTTCGGAGGCCCAGTTGGGCGCCGGGCGGATCTGGCGCCTCGGCTGACCGGTGCTGGCACCGAACACGTGCAGGATCTTGCCGTTCCACTGCGGCTGAGGCGCGGTCGCGCTCCAGGGCTTGGTGGGATCGAACAGGACGACGATGTCGTGGATGCCGCGGTTCATGGTTCCGCGTTCGACCCGCACGATGTAGTTCAGCGTGCGGCCGGCGTCCGTGACGGTCGTGCCCATGTCGGCCGGAGCGGCGGCGGCCGTGTCGTACGGCTTGAAGCAGCCATTGGCTGGCGGCACCGACGATGCTGCCGGCGCCGTGCTGGTCGCCGCGACGGACGGCGTCGGATCGGGAAGGCTGAAGGTGCAGGTGGTCGAGGCCGTCGAGCGGTAGTACAGCTTGAATTCGGTCGGGATGTTGCACTGGGCATCAGCCGTGCCGGACAGGCCGCTGAAGTTGGTGGCCGGGGCTGCGGACGCTCCGGCGCCGCCGGCGGCCACGGCCATCGGCGTGGCGCAGATGAAGGGGACGATCTGGGCGCCTGAGAACACGGGGCCGCCACGAGGGGCGTTGGTGACGGTCAGCTTGGCGCCCGAGGCGCCGTCGGCCGATGCGGAGATCACGTTGCCACCGTTGGCCAGCCCGGTGACGAGTCCGGTGAGCCGGCCGTCGGCGCGCATCGCGAACGCACTGCTGACATCCCGGCCGTCGACATTCACTTTCAGCGCCGACGCGGACGCGCCGCCCGGCAACAGCACTTCCACCAGTGCATCGCCGCCGCTGATCAGGTCGGCACGGTTGTTGAGCGTTCTTAACTCGAGCACTGGAGGGTCATCGCTGCCACCGCAGCCGGCCACCAGGGCCGCCGCGAGCGCGGCCAGTCCAAACCAACGGCCGAGAGCTCCCGGCCTAGTTGAATTCCACATGCTTGTCTCCTGAATGACCCGGCGCTCTTCTGGATTGGCGCTCGGGCGGTTTGATAGGCCAATGAACGTTTCGCCAAACCAGTCTAAACGCCGCTTGTCGCTCCGGACGGCCGGCTGGGGCATGGTTTCCACTAAGCGCATCCGCGCCGTTATGGCCTATGACCCGCCCCGATCCGGCCCCTGAATTCTTTCACCAGCCCAGGCGCAAATGCAAAGGCAGGTAGACCAGCATTCCGGCCACCAGTGTCAGCAGCACACTGCGACGCCAGAAGTAGATTGCAACGCCAGCGAGCGCAGCGAACAGGCGGGCATCCAGCCAGGTGGCTGCAAGTTGGCCGTCGACCATCACGACCTCCGGCACCACCACGGCTGCCAGCGCGGCCACCGGTGCGTACTGCAAGGCGCGAAGCGCCCAGCCAGGGAGGGACCAGGACCGGTCGAGAATGAAGAAGAAACAGCGTGACAGCACCGTCATCGCGGCCAGGCCGACGATCGCCAGCAGCGTCCAGCCATCAGTGCTGGCCGTCATGTCCGGAGCGACTTCACTTTGTGCTCCAGCAGGAAACAGCAGGCCACCGCGACCGCGATGGCGGCGACGATATTGAGTTTGAGCGGCAATGCATAGGCTGCTACTGCCGTGGCGCCGGCCAGCGCGGCAGAGAGCAGACGCATGGGGGTGTTGGCGAGCGAACAGAGAATTCCGATCAGGCACAGCACGCCGGCGAAACCGAGCCCCCAGGTTGCCGGGATCAGGTTGGCCAAAGCAATCCCGGCGACGCTGAGCCCCATCCACGCGCTCCAGGTGACGAAGTAGTTGCCCGCCAGGTACTCCTCCTGCGCGAGGCGGTCCGGCGGCTGTGTCGCGGGCTGCGGAAAGCGCCTGGTGAACAACGCGTAGCTCAGGTCCGCGGTCAGGTAGCCATTGACCAACCGGCGCCAGCGCGGCAGGTGCATCAGGTAGGGCCGCAGGTGCAGGCTGAACACCACGAACCGGAGGTTCACGCAAAAGCCGGTCGCCAGCACCACCCAGATCGGCGCGCCGGCCACGATCAGCGGAATCGATGCCAATTGGGAACTGCCGGCGTAGACCAGGACTGTCATGGCCAGCGCTTCGACCACGCTCATGCCCGACTTGACCATCGCCACACCGGTCATCAAGCCCCAAGCGCCGATGCCGGGCGCCAGCGAGGCCATGTCGCGGGCGCCGTTTCGGAACTCGGGATGGCGGTGGATCGACGGCAGGAAGAACACTAGGAGTCTGCGGACTCGCCGAACACCGCTCCCGGCAGGACACCGAAGCCGTGCAGGAAATCCGCAACAGCCAGCCGCTTGCCGCCGGCCCGCTGCAGTTCGGTCAGGCGCAGCGCGCCCTCGCCGCAAGCCACGGTGATTCCGGACCCGTCAACCGCCCGCACGGCTCCAGGCGGGCTGGCGGACTGCACTGGCGCAACTTCGCCCACCGAGCGCCAAAGCTTGATCGGTTCGCCCCCGACGCTGGTGGACGCGCCGGGAAAGGGGTCGAACGCGCGGATCTTGCGTTCCAGCGCTGCCGCCGGCTGTCTCCAGTCCAGCACTGCCTCGGCCTTCCCGATCTTCTGAGCGTAGGTCACGCCGACAGTGGGCTGCGGTTGCGGGTTCAGCTTGCCAGCCACCGCCTGCTGCAAGGCTTCGACGATCAACGCTCCTCCCATCGACGCCAGCTGGTCGTGCAGCCCGGCCGTGGTGTCGGTGGCGGCGATCGAGAGCCGGCGCGTCAAGAGCATGGCGCCAGTGTCCAGCCCCGCGTCCATCTGCATGATGGTCACGCCAGTCTCGCTGTCGCCAGCTTCGATGGCGCGATGGATGGGGGCGGCGCCGCGCCAGCGTGGCAACAGCGAAGCATGGATGTTCAGGCAACCGAGCGGCGGCAGGTCCAGCACCCACTGCGGAAGGATCAGGCCATAGGCGGCAACCACCATCGCGTCGGCGCCGGCGGTTTCGATTGCCGCCTTGGCCAAAGCGGCATCGGCGGGAAACTTGCTGTCCAGTCGCAGCCCTTGGGGCTGGATCAGCGCGATGCCATGCCTGAGCGCCGACTGCTTGACCGGTGAGGCCTGCAGTTTCATGCCCCGGCCGGCCGGCCGGTCGGGCTGCGTCAGGACCAGTGCAACTTCAACGCCAGCCTCCAGCAGGCACTGGAGCGCGGTCCGGGCGAACTCCGGCGTGCCCGCGAAGATGACCCGCATCGGCGCCAACCTAATCGCGGTCCGGCGCGTTGACGAATTCCATTCCCGGGTGGGCGCGCTGAACCCGGTCGCGGGCATCCAGGTAAACCCAATAGAACATGTCGCTGCCGTCGTTCCAGCGGTAGCTCATGATCGGACCGTTCCAGCTCGCGACACCGTCGATGCGTGCCGGTGGGCCGAACTCGCGTTCGACGTCCCCACGAGTCCAGGTGCCGACTTCAATCCGGTTGAATTCCGCCGCTGTCAGCACCTGGCGCGAGCGAACCACCCGGCCCGCCGGGTCGAGGTCGATCATCCAGGCGGACTGTCCGAACGGCTGCAGCGAATATTGCAAGCGTTCAGTCCCGGCCGGAAGGCGGACCACCCGGGTCGGCTGGCCCAGGCGGGCAACGACGGCATCCCTGCCGGTGCCGGGCTGGACCCCAGATGCGTTGAGAGGATTCGCAGCACAGCCCGCCAGCAGGGCGGTCACGCCAAGGGCCAGCAACAATTTTTTCATGGACAGTGCCTCCTCACGGCGCTGTCACGCGCGCACGGTTTCGCGGCGCGCCTTCAGCATCTTGGTCTTGATGCGATTGCGCTTGAGGGGAGACAGGTACTCCACGAACACCTTGCCCAGCAGGTGGTCCATCTCATGCTGGATGCACACGGCCAGCAGGCCCTGCGCATCCAGGGTCCGCAAACGGCCCTCGCCGTCCTGGGCTTTCAACTGAATGGAAGAAGAACGCTCGACGCCATCGTAGATTCCCGGGACCGAGAGGCAGCCTTCGTCATTGACCTGCTGCTCCTGACTGGCCCAGGTAATTTCCGGATTGATGAGGACCAGCGGCGAATTGCGTTCGCCCGATAGGTCCATGACGATCAGCCGTTCATGGACGTCGACCTGGGTGGCGGCCAGGCCGATGCCTTCGGCGTCGTACATCGTCTCCAGCATGTCGGAAATCAGGGTCTTGATGCGGGCATCGACCAACTGCACCGGCTGGGCGACGGTGTGCAGCCGGGGATCGGGGTAACAAAGAATGGGTAAAAGGGCCATGGAAATCGGGTCGGAGCTGTCGCTATTTTCGCCACTTTTGCCTTTTCCAGCACAGGCGTTTGGCTATAAACGTTGCCCAATCAAGGGCTTGAGCGCAGAATCGCCAGTGATTTGTCAAGTCTGACAGGGGCTGCTTGCCTACGACCTGCGGCCCGGTTTCGAGATGAAAAAACAGAGGAAGATTCCCATCATGGCGCAAAAAAAGGCAGCTTCTGGTCCGACCTCGCGAGCCTTGCCGGTCTTGACGGCGCTCACTATGTTGGCCAGCGGGCTCACCTCGCTCTCAGCCGTGGCCCAGAATTTTCCGATTTCGCCGGCCCAGCGGTCGACCGCCCAGCAAGTTGCCCGTGCCGGTGTGCCGCTGAGCGAATTGGCTCCCAACGCCCCGACCGAGTACACGGTCAAGCGCGGCGACACCCTGTGGGCGATTTCCCGCCTGTTCCTGCGCAACGCCTGGCGCTGGCCTGAGCTGTGGGGAATGAACATCGACGAGATCCGCAATCCGCACCTCATCTATCCGGGACAGCGCCTGGTGCTCGAAAAAATGGACGGGATGGCCTTGCTGCGGCTGCGGCAGGACGGCAGCGGCGTCGGCGGCACCGGCGGCATCCCGACCGACACCATCCGGGTCACCCC
>JAJAZH010000202.1 GCA_026785815.1 Ramlibacter sp.
GCGGGCTTGGGCTTGTCGGCGCTGCGATTGAGCCACGAGGGCATCATTGAGCAACCGCCCAGGACGGCGGTCAACGCGAGCAGGAGAACGGGTCGGGCGAACCGGATCATGGTTTGACTCCCGCGGATGCTGCGGCAGCGGCCAGCGGCGCTGTCGCCGCTGTCGACGGTGTCGACGCTGTCGCGATGGCCTTGGGATCGACGCCCAACGCGGTCAGCTTCACTTCGACCAGCCGGCGGTATTCGCCGCGTTCGTCGAGCGCGCGCCAGGCTTTCAGGTACTCGGCCTTGGCCTCGGCCTTCTTGCCCTGCAGGTTGTAGATATCGGCGCGTCGATCAGCCACCAGGCCATCGAACTGCGCCGGGAAATCCGCGGCCAGCTGCTTGAGCGCCTCGTCATACGCTTTCGCTTCGGCCAGCACGGCGGACAGCCGCAGCCGTGCACTGGCTCGGTAACCCTCGTCGGAGGCCTTGTCGGCGACCCACAGCAAGGCCGATTTCGCCGCTTCGACGTTGCCCTTGTCGGCGAAAGTCTTCGCAGCCAGCAAGCCAGCCTGGTGGGCGTAGGTGGTGCGGCCGAACTTGTCTTTCATGTCGGTGAAAGCGCGTTCCAGCCGGGTCATGTCGCCGCCCGTGGCAGCGCGTTCGACTTCCTCGTACAGCGCCGAAGCCTGCGCTGCCTGGCTGCGCTGCCAGTACTGCCAACCGTTCCAGGCGGCGATCGAGCCGAACACGACGATCAACGCCCAGGTGATCAGGTTGCCGTAGTTTTTCCAGAAGTGCTTGATCTCGTCAAGCTGTTCCTGTTCTTCAAGGTCGAGAGGTTTTGCCATTGTGATTCTTGTATCAAGCCGACGATTGTAGTTTCCGGGCCCAGGCCGCCGGATTGGCGAGCGACTGGCGCTCCTGTGCGCCGCCGCCATCACGCAGCGCCTTGACGGTGACTTCGCCGGCGGCGAGTTCGTCGGCGCCGAAGATCAGCGCGAAACGTGCGCCGCTGGCATCGGCTTTCTTGAACTGCGACTTCATGCTGCCCATGCCTTCGGCGGCACTGCCGGGCGCCGTCGCGGCATGCATCTGCACACTGACTCCGGCCGCGCGCAGCGCGTGCAACGCCTTGAGCGCCACTGGCAGCGCCGCGGCCTCGGGGACGATCGCGTAGGCGTCCGGCGCCAGTGGTCCGATCGCGCCGCTCTGCTCCAGCACCAGCTCCAGCACCCGCTCCAGTCCCATGCCCCAGCCGACCGCAGGCGTCGGCTTGCCACCGAGCACCTCGAACAGCCCGTCATAGCGGCCGCCGCCGCACAGCGTGCCTTGCGCGCCCAGCTGGTCGGTGATGAACTCGAAGACGGTGTGACTGTAATAGTCGAGGCCGCGCACCAGCCGCGGATTGACGGCGAATGGCACGCCGCACGCAGCGAGCAGATGCTGCACCGTCTCGAAACGTGCCAGCGACGCGGAGCCGAGAAATGAAAGCAACTGCGGCGCGGCCTGCACCACCGGCTGCAGCGCGGGGTTCTTGGTGTCCAGGATCCGCAGCGGGTTGCTGTGCAGCCGGCGCCGGGCATCGTCGTCGAGCAGGTCGGCGTGATGCTCGAAATAGGTCACCAGCGCGGCGCGATGGGCCTGGCGTTCCGGCGGGATCCCCAGGCTGTTGAGCTCGACCCGAACCTCGCGCAGCCCAAGTTCGCCCAGCAACTGATACGCCAGCACCATCAGCTCGACATCCACTTCCGGGCCGGCAAAACCCAGCACCTCGGCCCCGAGCTGGTAGAACTGCCGGTAGCGCCCGCGCTGCGGCCGTTCGTGCCGGAACATCGGGCCCATGTAGTACAGCCGCTTGCCGCCGTCGTAGGTCAGGTTGTGCTCGATCGCGGCGCGCACCACGCCGGGCGTGTTCTCGGGACGCAGGGTCAACTGTTCGCCATTGAGCCGGTCGGTGAAGGAATACATCTCCTTCTCGACGATGTCGGTGGTCTCGCCGGTGCCGCGCACGAACAGCGACGTTTGTTCGACGATCGGCGTGCGGATGCCGCGGTACGCATAGCGCGACATCAGGCTGCGCACCTTCTCTTCCAGCCACTCCCAGCGCGCCGAGTCGGGCGGCAGGATGTCATTCATGCCCTTGACGGCGGCGATCTTTCCGCCAACAGGCTTGTCCGCCACCATGGCGGCGGCGCTCGATTCAATGGTCATGGTTAAACCGCTCCGGCGACCGCAGTGCCGAAACGCCGTTCGATGTAGTTTTCGACGATCTGGTGAAACTCGGCAGCGATGTTGTCCCCGCGCAAGGTCAGCGCCTTCTGGCCGTCGATGAAGACCGGCGCGGCCGGCGCCTCGCCGGTGCCGGGCAGGCTGATGCCGATGTCGGCATGCTTGCTCTCCCCCGGGCCGTTGACGATGCAGCCCATCACGGCCACCTTCATCGTCTCGACGCCCGGATATTTGACGCGCCAGACCGGCATCTGCGCCCGCAGATAGTCGTCGATCTCCTTGGTCAGCACCTGAAACGTGGTGCTGGTGGTCCGGCCGCAGCCGGGGCAGGCTGTGACGCTGGGAACGAAGCTGCGCAGGCCGAGGGACTGCAGGATCTCGGAGGCGATCAACACCTCCTGCGTGCGCGACTCGCCCGGCTGCGGCGTGAGCGACACGCGGATGGTGTCGCCGATGCCCTCCTGCAGCAGGATGCCCAACGCGACCGCCGATGCCACCGTGCCCTTGGCGCCCATGCCGGCTTCGGTCAGGCCCAGGTGCAACGCGTAATCGCAGCGCCTGGCCAGTTCGCGGTAGACCGCGACCAGGTCCTGCACACCGCTGACCTTGCACGACAGGATGATCTGGTTGCCGTCCAGCCCCATCTCTTCCGCGCGTTTTGCCGACTCGATCGCGGAGGTGATCAGCGCTTCATACATCACCAGCTTCGCGTCCCAGGGCTCTGGCCGCAGGCTGTTGGTGTCCATCAGGCTGGCTAACAGTTCCTGGTCCAGGCTGCCCCAGTTGACGCCGATCCGCACCGGCTTGTTCCAGCGGATCGCCGCTTCGATCATCTGGCCGAACTGGCGGTCGTGCTTGTCGCCCTTGCCGACGTTGCCGGGGTTGATCCGGTACTTGGACAGCGCCTGCGCGCAGGCCGGGTAATCAGTGAGCAGCCGATGCCCGTTGTAGTGGAAGTCACCGATGAGAGGCACGTCGATGCCCATCCGGTCGAGCTGCTCGCGGATGTAGGGGACCTGGGCCGCGGCTTCCGGCGTGTTGACAGTGATACGAACCATTTCGGAGCCTGCGATCGCCAGCTCCTTGACCTGAATTGCCGTGCCGATGGCGTCGACCGTGTCGGTGTTCGTCATCGACTGCACCCGCACCGGCGCATCCCCACCCACGGTCACCACGCGCGAACCCCACACCGTGCGCGCCTGGCGCGAACGGCGGGCTTTCGGAAACGCGAGCGCGATCGGCAGGCAGGTCGGATCCATCACTTCACCTCGAAACGGGCGACGTTGTCGCGCGCCAGCGGCGCCAGCTCGAGGCGCTGGCCGCGGACCACAACATCCGTCGTCGAAGCGCTGCCGACAGTCACCGTCAGCGGCAGTGCCCCGGAGGCGCCCGCCGACTCGCCGGCGGCCATCAGCTTGCGCAACGCGACCGCGCCTTTGGCGTCGACCACCTGGACCCAGGACTGGCCCCGGGCCGTGAACACCACGATGCCCGCCGGGCGCTCAGAGGCAGCGGCGACCGCAGCGCCTGGGACTGCGGTCGCGCTGCCGGTTGACATGACGCTAGGGCCGAGACTGCGCGTCACCGCAGCGGGCGACATGGGTGCCGGCGTTAGAGTTGAAGCGGGCCGCCAGGGCACCGCAGTCACCGGCGCGCCAACGGCGGGCGGGACCGTCGACTCCACGCCGGAGACCCCGAATTGCGCGGGAGCCGGCGCGGGGACCAGCGTCGGATCGGGCACTGCGGCAGCCTCCTCCTGGCGCGGCAGCACGATCAGCACCAGCGCGCCGAGCAGCAGCGCAACGACCGCCAGGAAGACCGGCCGCGACAGCTGGTCCAGCCAGCTCGGACCGGCACCGTCACGGGGCGACCGGAACGGCTCATTAATGCCGCCCTCGGTCCGCGCGAGCTGCGGTCCCCGGCTTGCGGGCAGCCGCTGCAACACCGGCGCCGGATCGATCTTCAGGTTGCGGCAGACACTGGCGGCCAGAGCGCGGACAAACACAGCGTCCGACAGTTCGTCATGACGGTCCGCCTCCAGCGCCTCAAGTTTGCGGGACGGGACCTTCAGCGCCACCGCCAGCGTGGAGACGTGCAGGCCTGAAGCTTCGCGCGCCTGGCGCAGCATCGTGCCGGCGCTCAGGTCGTCTCCGGCGGCGGCATTGTCGAAACCCGAGGCGGGCGGCGGCCCCACGGCTTCACTCACTGAACGCTCCCCGATCGTAGAAAGCGATTTCGCGCGACTGCGGGAAGCGGCGCTTGAGCTGGTCGGCGAGCTGCAGCATGGCAACCCGGTCATTCATCTGCTGCTCCACCTTGATCCCGAGCCAGAGCGATTCGGCATTGGCGAGTTCGGTGTTGTTCAGGCGCCGGATATAGAACTGGGCGCGCTGGAACTCGCCGCGCTGGAAC
>JAJAZH010000203.1 GCA_026785815.1 Ramlibacter sp.
GTCTTGGACTGTTCCGCCAGCTTGGCCTGGATGTCGGTGAACGCCTGGACGTTTTTCTCGAGATAGGTTCCCATGAAACCCTGGGCCGAGTGGCCGTAGAAACGGATGATGTTGGCAAGTGCGGGTTCGCTGAACATCGGCGTGCCGCCCGCCTCTTCCTCCAGGATGATCTGCAGCAGGATGCTGCGAGTCAGGTCTTCGTTGGACTTGGCGTCGCGGACCACGAACGACTCGCTGTCCATCACCAGCTGCTTCACCTCGGCCAGCGTGATGTAAGTGGAGGTGTCGGTATCGTAGAGCCGGCGGTTGGGATACTTCTTGATGACGCGCTGAGTCGGCTTGGCCGCGTTGGCTTTCTTGCTGTGCACTGGGGCTCCTGGTCGCTGCGGGGCGCGTGGACCGCCGCGCATGTTGCGGTGCGACAGATTTTAGGGAGCAGCACCGCGGCGCCGGACTAGGTTAACCCTAGGCGCACGAATGGTGGCGACCGCAGGCCTGACCAGGCCCAATGCATCCGAACTCGCCTGAACTCGTTCGGCAATGGAGATGACTGTTTTCAAACACACCAACAGGACACGGGCGAGGCGTCTTGCGATCAGCTGATGCATGGGCATCGCCCAGGAAGGCCGACAATGAAATGGGGGTACCACACCAAGCCGATGGAGATCGACGCCACCGGACCGATGAGCCAAAAAAAAAGGACTTCGCAATGTTGCAAAGTCCTTGCTGTCGGTCAAGAAATTGGTAGGCGCGATTGGACTCGTACCAACGACCCCCACCATGTCAAGGTGGTGCTCTAACCAGCTGAGCTACGCGCCTGAAAGTCTTTGCGAGCCTTCGACTATAGCAGAGGAAACTCGCTCTCCGTATGGCCCATCAGCGTCGCCGAGCCGAGCGCACGCCAGCGACGTCGCCGACCACGCCGAGCACCTTGTTCAGCCGGCCGGAGTCGGCCACTTCGACCGTGAAAGTCATCCAGGCCGTGCCCTTCACGGACTGGGTCTGCACGCCGATCACATTCATCTTCTCCTTGGCGAAGACTTCGGAGATGTCGCGCAGCAGCCCCTGCCGGTCGGCGGCTTCGACCGACACGTCGACCGGGTAGACCGCGGCGCCTTCGAACTTGGGCGCGCTCCATTCGACCTCGATCACGCGCGCAGCGTCGCGGGCAACCAGTTCGCGAAAGTTGCTGCAGTCGGCCCGGTGCACGCTCACGCCCTTGCCGCGGGTCACGTAGCCGCCAATGACATCGGGCGGTGCCGGCTTGCAGCAGCGGGCCAACTGGGTCATGAGCGAATCGATTCCGACCACCAGCACCCCACCCATCGGCGTCTTGTCGGCGGGACGTGATTTCTTCAGCAAGAACTCGTCCGGCAGCAGCGGCGCCTCGACCGGCCGCAGCAGCGTCTCGATGTTGCGCAGCGAGAACTCGTCCTTTCCGACCACGGCGAACAGGTCCTCGGCCGACTTGAAGCCGAGCTGGGACGCCAGATCTTCCAGCTTCACAGCCGTCTTCCCCTCGCGCTGCAGCAATTTTTCAACCAACTCGCGTCCGCGCGCGACCGTCTCGTGCCGGATCCGCTCGTTGAACCAGGCCCGCACCTTGGCCTTGGCCCGGTGGCTTGCCAGGAAGCCCAGGTCGGCGTTGAGCCAGTCGCGCGAAGGGCCACCTTCCTTGGCCGCCGTGATCTCCACCGTCTGGCCGTTCTGCAGCTGCGTGTTGAGCGGCACCATCACGCCGTCGACACGGGAACCGCGGCAGCGATGACCCAGGCTGGTGTGAAGCGTGTAGGCGAAGTCCACCGGAGTCGCCCCCTGCGGCAACTCGACGATCGCCGCGTCCGGCGTCAGCACATAGATGCGGTCCTCGAACAAGCCGTCGCCGGATCCCGCCAGGTCCCGCTCCCAGGCCAGCAGCTGGCGCAGCACGGCGATCTTGGCGTCGTACGCGCCGTTGGCCGACACTCCGGCGTAACCCCTGCTGCCAGCCTCCTTGTAGACCCAGTGCGCCGCCACGCCGTGCTCCGCGTGGTCATGCATCGCCTGGGTCCGGATCTGGATCTCGATCGGCCGTCCGGAGTCGTCGCGCACGACGGTGTGCAGCGACTGGTAGCCATTGGGCTTGGGCCGCCCGATGTAGTCGTCGAACTCCGAACCGATGGCATCGAACTGGTCGTGGACCCACGACAGGGCCGCGTAGCAATCCCTGACCTCGGGCACGATCACCCGCAACGCGCGCACGTCGAACACCTGCTCGAAGTCGAGCGACTTGCCGCGCATCTTGCGCACGATGCTGTAGATGTGCTTCGGCCGACCATGCACGTGGGCCGCGATGCCCTGGGACTTGAGGTCGGCTTCCAGCCGCGAACGCAGCTGCTCGACGTAGCCTTCCCGCTCGACCCGCTTCTCGTCCAGCAGCCGTGCGACCTGCTTGTAGGTCTCCGGCTCCAGGAAGCGGAACGCCAGGTCTTCCATCTCCCACTTGACCTGCCAGATGCCGAGCCGGTTGGCCAGCGGCGCGAAAACATTCAACGCCTCGTGCGCCACCGACGGCGGCACCACGTTCTTGCGCGCCGCATGAAAGCGCAGCGTCTGCAGCCGCGATGCCAGGCGCAGCATCACCACCCGCAGGTCGCGTGAAAATGCCAGCAGCATCTTGCGGACGTTCTCGGTCTGCAACCTGCGATCGTCCAGCCCGCGCATCGCGCCGCCGGCTTCGCGGGTCTGCTGCTGGACCTTGACCAGCTTGATGGTTTCGATTGCCAGCGCTGCATAGTTCTCGCCGAACGCCTTGGCGATCACTTCCTGGGGCTTGTTGAGGTGGCTGCTGGCGTAGACGAGGTAGCCGGCCGCCTGCATCGCTTCGGAGCCGCCCATCGACTTCAGGATCTGCGCCACCGCGTCTGCATGCGCCAGCGTGTTCTCGCCGGTGTCCAGGATTTCACCGGCGATGAAGGGCTCGGCAAAGGCGCGCGCCCGGGCCAGCGCATCGGCCTGCAACGGCAGCCCCTGCTCGCTGGCGGCGATCAGCTCGGGGATCGGCCCCGGCTCGGACGCCTCCGCTGCGAGGCTCTTCATGGCGACTCACTGGCCAGAAGGAAAGTCGTCACAACCTCGACCTGCGCCTGGTCGACAAAGGTCGGCGCGTGGCCGACGCCGTCGAATTCCACCAGCACTGCGCGCGGTCCGCGTTGCGTCATCGCCTGCGCGGTCGCCTTGGCCAGCAGGTCGGACTGGGCTCCCCGGGTCAACAGGATCTTGGCCTTCACGCTGTCGTACAGCTGCCAGAGCGCGGCCTCTCCCTGCGCGGCCGACTCCTGGGTCAGCGTGCGAAACGGCACCGCAATGGCAGGGTCGTAGTGCAGCGTGAAGCCACCTTCGGGCAGCGGCTTCACCATGGCGGTCGAAAGCGCCAGCCACTGCTGCGCAGAGTGCGGGCCAAAGCTGGTGGAGATCGCCCACATCGCATCGGCGGCCTGCTGGATCGATTCGAAACGGCCGTGGCGGCCCAGGTAGGTGCCGATCCGCGCCAGCGCCTGCCACTCGATGGCGGGGCCGACATCGTTGAGCACCAGCCGCCGGACCGGAACCGGAAATTGCGGCATGGCGCTCACGCCCAATCCGATCAGCCCGCCCATGCTGGTGCCGACCCAGTCCAGGGTGGCGATGGGAGCCTGACGCTGCAGTTCCCCGAGCAATGCCAGCATGTCACCGACATAAAACGGAATCTGGTAGCCGGACGGATCCTGCAGCCAGTCGCTGCGTCCGCGACCGACCACGTCGGGACACACCACGCGCAGGGCGCCGTCCGCCCGCGCGACCAGCGCTTGCGCCAGCACGTCGAAGTCCCGCCCCTGGCGCGACAGGCCATGGACGCAAACAACAAGGTGTGTCGCGGCAGGGTCGCCCCACTGCCAGAACGCCATGCGATGCGTGCCCGACACGTCGGGGCAGGTTACGTAGTTCAGCGTAGGCTCAAGCATGGAAAACAAAAAATTGCATACTGTGCGGCTGCGTTTTTCTCTCTTCGTCCATCCTAATTCAATCCCGGAGACCCCCCATGCTCAAAGGCAAAACTGCCCTCGTCACCGGTTCCACCAGCGGCATCGGACTGGGCATCGCCAAGGCGCTGGCACGCCAGGGCGCCAACATCGTGATGAACGGTTTCGGTGACGTCGCCGGCCCCCGCGCCGAAGTCGAGGCGCTCGGGGTGAAGACCGGCTACCACGGCGCCGACATGAGCAAGCCGGCCGAGATCGAAGAGCTGATGAAGTACGCGGCGTCGACATTCGGCCGCGTCGACATCCTGGTCAACAACGCGGGCATCCAGCATGTGGCGAAGGTCGAGGATTTTCCGGTCGAGCGCTGGGACGCGATCATCGCGATCAATTTGAGCAGCGCCTTTCACACCACGCGGCTCGCCATCCCGGCCATGAAGGCAGCGAACTGGGGGCGCATCATCAACGTTGCTTCGGCCCACGGTTTGGTGGCCTCGCCACAGAAGTCGGCCTATGTCGCTTCCAAGCATGCGATCGTTGGATTCACCAAATCGATCGCCCTGGAAACCGCCACCACGGGTGTGACCTCCAACGCGATCTGCCCGGGCTGGGTGCTGACGCCGCTGGTGCAAAAACAGATCGACGCCCGCGCGGAAAGTGAAGGCATCCCGGTCGAACAAGCAAAGCGTGACCTGCTGGCCGAAAAGGAACCTTCGCTCCAGTTCACGACACCCGACGAGCTGGGCGAGCTGGCGGTGTTCTTCTGCTCACCGGCCGGCAACAACGTGCGTGGCGTGGCGTGGAACATGGACGGCGGCTGGGCCGCCCAGTAGACCTTGGAGGTCACCCGCCTTCATTCGATTGCGACGCGGTCCTCCAGTCGCGGCAGCAACAATAGCAACGGCTTGGCCGAAACCGAGAAGCTCAAGGGCGGCGTCATGACGCCAACCTCGCCATCGGCCGCCACTTTCAGCCGGCGCATCGACGGCACGCGGACAGTCAACGTGCGGAAGGCGAAGCTGTGCACCTGTGGCGCCTCGCCGAGGCGTCCGACGGCACCGCGCAGCAGCAGCCAGAGCATGCGCCAGCTGCTCGCCGGGAGCGTCGCAATCGCCGCCAGCCGCCCTTCTCCCACCCGGCCGGCGGTGGCGGGCTCCACCCCGATCTTTTCCAGTTGCAGCCGGTTGTTGCCGACAAACAGGGTGGGCGTGACGATCACCGAACGCTGTCCATCCAGCTCGATCTCCAGCGTCATCCGGCGTCGCCATCCGAGCATCGTCCTGA
>JAJAZH010000204.1 GCA_026785815.1 Ramlibacter sp.
CCCTCGGCCACCAGCGGCTGCGAGCGGCCGACGCGTTGCAACAGCCAGGCCAGCGAACCGTCGGTGCCCGACCACCACCAGAGGCCGCCGGCGACCAGGGTCAGCAGGATCACCAGCACGGCGAGCGTACCGGCCAGCGCTCGCAGCATGCGCACCAGCAACCGGCTCAAAACTGGAACCCCACGGTCAGGTGCAGCCGCAGCTTGCGCGGCGTGACGCCATACGCTATGCACGCCTCGACCGGCCCGATCGGGCTGCGCCAGCGCAGCCCGGTGCCGATCCCGTACACCGGCCGCAAGTCGGCGACCTTGTCGGCCACGGCGCCGGCGTCCAGGAACAGCAGACTGTCGAAATCACTGTCGACGCCGCCGCGCCGGATCGGCCGCTGCCACTCGATGCTGCCCACCCCCAGGTAGCGGCCCGGGCCGACGTCGCCATTGGCCAGCGGCACGCCGATGTCGCGGAAACCGTAGCCGCGCACGGTGGTGTCGCCGCCAGTGCGAAACAGCTGGGTCGCCGGCAGCCGGGCCGAGTCCCTGGCGAACACTGCGCCGGCCTGGGCCCGCAGCTGGATCCGGCCGCGCTCCAGGGGCCGCACCCCCAGCCAGCGCACCAGCGTCCGCTGAAACGGCGCCCGGTCCTGGCCCAGGGTGACGCCGCCGCCGAACTCGATGCCGATGCCGTAGCCGCCCGAAGGGGTGGGCGCGCCGTCGAAATAGCGCCCGGTCCAGACATAGTTGACGCTCAGCGCCGAGCCGGTGCCGGCTTCGGCCGGGTCCAGCGGCAAGCCGGACAGGCTGCTGACCCGGGCCCGATCGAGCTGGACGTAGTAGTTGCGGTCGATGTGGTCCTGTGACTTGAACTTGCCGACCCGCAACCGCTGGCTCTGGGTGCGCAGGTCGCCGTCATCGACCCGGTCCAGGCGGCCCAGCACGCTCCAGCGCCAGCCGTCCTCGCCCGGAATCGAGGTCAGCTCGCTTTGCAGCAGCGGCGTCTTGCGATCGAGCTGGAAGATGCTGTGGGCGCGCCAGCCGATGGTGGGCAGCCGGTTGTGGGTGTGCTCGACCGACAACCGGGCGCCGGTGTCGGTGGTCAGGCCAACCCCGAACACCACCTTCTGCATCTTGGCTTCGCGCACCGACACCTGCACCGGAGCCGCCGCCGGGTCGCTCTCCGGGTCGACAAAGATGAAGGCCGAGTCGTAGTAGCCGCTGCCGGCCAGGCGCAGCTGCGCCTGCACGATCGCATCGCGGTCGTATTCGCTGCCTGGCGCGAGCCGGGCCAGCCGCGGCACCAGCCGTTCGTCGTAACGCTCGACCCCCTTGACCTCCAGCGGACCGAGATAGTAGATCGGGCCCGAGTCCAGTCGCAGGCCGAGCCGGGCCTGGTTGGTGGCGGCATCGATATCGGCCAGGCTGTAGCTGATGCGCCCGCCCAGGAAGCGCTTCGCGCCGAGTCGCCGCAACGCCTGCGACTTGGCATCGTCCCAGCCTTCCTGGGTGAAGTTCTGGTCCGGCGGCAGGCCCCAGCCAGCGCGGATCCGTTCGCGCTGCACCACGGCATCGGGTTTGAGGGTTGTCGCCAGCACGCCCTCGAAATCGATGTCGACCTCCCTGACCACCGTGCGTTCGCCCAGCTCCACCTCGATCACCACCAGCGGCCGCTCTCCGTCGCTTTGACGGCTGATGGACAGCTTGGGACTGAAGTAGCCGAGCGTGCCCAGCAGTTCCCGCGCGTTGCGCTCGGCCAGGCTGATCAGACGGGCGAGCTCGGCATCGTCGAGGTCCTGCACTTCGCGAAAACGCTGCAGCTCGAGGTGCTTTTCAAGCAACTCGCGAGCCGGGTCGGGCGCCTTGACCTCGATGTCGAACGAGGGCTTTTCGGGCTCGGCGCGCGCTGCCGCGGTCGTCCGCTGCGCGCTGGATTCTGACCAGCTGAACATGGCGCAACCGCCCAGCGGCAACAGCAGGACCAGCGGCAACGTCAGCCGGCGGGAAAGGTAATTCAAGGGCATGGGTTGTCAAGACCCGATCTCAGCAGGCACAACAATCATCGTTCAGATCGCCGCCCGTTCGCGTAGGCCTAGGGCCTGTTCACGCTATTTTCGAGAGTGTGGATCCCGCCGATAATGGCAGCATGCGAATGCTCCACACCATGCTGCGGGTCGGCGACCTCCAGCGCTCGATCGACTTCTACACCCGGCTGCTCGGCATGAAGCTGTTGCGCACCACCGAGCGGCCGGAGCAGAAGTACTCGCTGGCCTTTGTCGGCTATGGCAGCAACCCCGACCATGCCGAGATCGAGCTGACGCACAACCACGGCGTCGACAGCTATGAACTCGGGACAGCGTATGGCCACATCGCGCTGGGCGTTCCCGACATCTACGGCACCTGCGACAGGATCCGCGCCGGCGGCGGCAACATCACGCGCGAGCCGGGCCCGGTCAAGGGCGGCGATACGGTGATCGCCTTCGTCACCGACCCCGACGGCTACAAGGTCGAGCTGATCGAGCGCAAGGGCCAGGCCGGCTAAGCCGCTGCCGATTCACTTCAAGGGCCAGCGGTCTGGACCGCTGCCCGTTCAACTGGTTGCGGCGCGAAGTCCGCACGCTTCCCGCGCCAGCCGGGTGATCCTTGCCCAGTCGCCCTGCGCCAGTGCATCGGGCGGCGTCAGCCAGGAGCCGCCGACACACAGCACATTCGCCAGCGCCAGTAATTCCGGCGCATTGGCAGGCGTCACGCCACCGGTCGGACAGAACTTCACGTCACCGAACGGCCCCTGCCAGGCCTTCAGCAGGGCCGACCCACCGGACTGCAGCGCCGGAAAGAACTTCAGCGCGAAATATCCGTCTTCCTGCGCCGCCAAAATTTCGCTGCTGGTGGCGACGCCGGGCAGCAGCGGCAGGCCGAGGTCGCGGCAGGCCTTGCCGACCCGATGGGTGTAGCCGGGACTGACCGCGAAGCTCGCTCCCGCCAGGACCGCGGCCTGGGCGTCGGCTGCGCTGCGGACCGTGCCGGCGCCGACCAGTGCCTGCGGCACTTCATTGGCGATCCGCTCGATGCAGGCCAGGGCCACCGGCGTGCGCAGCGTCACCTCCAGCATGCGGATGCCACCGGCGACCAGCGCGCGCGCCAACGGCACCGCGTGCGCCAGGTCGGACAGCACGATGACCGGGATCACCGGAGCATCGCCCATCACCTGCAGCGGCGTCAGTGCTTGCGCGCTGGAATCGTCGCTCAGAGCCATGTGCAGCCACCTTCTTCCGCCGCCAGCGCATTGCGCCGGAACACGGAGAACAGCTCGCGCCCCATTCCCAGGCCGTTGGACGCTTGCTGCGACAGCGGTAGCACCGCGTTCTCGCGCGCGCTCCACTCGCTCTCGGGCACCAGCGCCTGCAACGTGCCGGCCTGGGCGTCGAGGCGCACCACGTCGCCGTCGCGCAGCCGGGCCAGCGGGCCACCGGCCGCCGCCTCCGGCGACACATGGATCGCCGCCGGCACCTTGCCCGAGGCGCCGCTCATGCGGCCGTCAGTCACCAGCGCCACCCTGTAACCCTGGCCCTGCAGCACGGCCAGCGGCGGTGTCAGCTTGTGCAGCTCCGGCATGCCATTGGCCTGCGGTCCTTGCCAGCGCACCACGCAGATCAATCCGCCAGCACCGCTCTGCCGGCACGCGCTTTCGAGTTCGCCGCTGGAAAACGCCTTGAGCAGCTGCTCCTGGCCGTCGAACACGCGGGCCGGCGCCTCGATCACATGCAGCTCCGGCGGCACGGCCGACACCTTGATCACGCTGCGGCCCAGGTTGCCGGACAACAGCTTGAGTCCGCCGGTGGCGCTGAAGGGACTGGACGCCGGACGCACGATCGTGTCGTCGCGCGACGCCCCGATGTCACGCCACCGCAGTCCACCCGATGCGCCCGCGCCACCCGAGCCCTCGCGCACAGCCGCAGCCTCAAAGACCGGCTCGCGGGTGTATTCGCGCAGGCCGCCGGGGCGCACCGTCAGCACGTCCTCGTGCATCAAGCCGGCGTCGAGCAGTTCACGGATCACGTACCCCGGTCCGCCGGCGGCCTGGAACTGGTTGACGTCGGCGCTCCCGTTGGGATAGATCCGCGCCAGCAGCGGCACCGCCGCCGACAGCTGGGCGAAGTCGTCCCAGTCGATCACGATCCCGGCCGAGCGGGCCACCGCCACCCAGTGGATCAGGTGGTTGGTCGAGCCGCCGGTGGCGAGCAGCGCCGCCATCGCGTTGACGATTGCGCGCTCGTCGACCACCTGCCCGATCGGTGGACACTTCGCGCCGGCGCTGCCCAGCACGGTGCGCGCTGCTTCGCGGGTCAATACCTCGCGCATCGCGGCGCCCGGGTTGACGAAAGCCGTTCCCGGCACGTGCAGGCCCATCGCTTCCAGCAGCATCTGGTTGCTGTTGGCGGTGCCGTAGAAGGTGCAGGTGCCGGGCGCGTGATAGGCCTGCAGTTCAGACTCCAGCAGAGCCTGCCTTCCGACCAGGCCCTGCGCCGCCAGCTCGCGGACTTTCGACTTCTCGGTGTTCGACAAGCCGCTGGTCATCGGCCCGGCCGGCACGAACACCGTCGGCAGGTGACCGAAATGCAAGGCGCCGATCAGCAGGCCGGGGACGATCTTGTCGCACACGCCCAGCATCAAGGCCGCGTCGAAGACATCGTGGCTGAGCGCCACGGCGGTGCCCATCGCGATCACGTCGCGGCTGAACAGGCTCAGCTCCATCGCCGCCGTGCCCTGGGTCACGCCATCGCACATCGCCGGCACGCCGCCGGCGACCTGGGCCGTCGCGCCGTTGCGGCGGGCCTCGTCCTTGATCAGGTCGGGATAGCTTCCCAGCGGGGTGTGGGCGGACAGCATGTCGTTGTACGCATTGACGATGCCGATGTTGGGTGCGCGTTCGACCACCACCTTGAACTTGTCCGAAGCCGGCAGCCCGGCGAAAGCGTGGGCGACGTTGGCGCAGCCCAGCCGGTCGGCGCCCCGGTCGCGCGAGCCGGCCTCGGCCACCCGGGCCAGGTAGGCGTCGCGCGGCTTGGCGCTGCGCTGGCGAATGCGGTCGGTGACGGCGGCGACCTCGGGATGAAGTTTCATTCGGGCTGTGGGCTGTTGGCAACTTGATCGTACCGCCGTTCGCTGGCTGCGGTGTGAACCGGCGGTTGCAGTCGGGGCCGGCGCTACAGTGACGCCATGAGCGAAATTTCGAAGACCGCGCGCGATCCGGCGCTGCTGCTCGAGAAAGTCCTGCGCGAGTGGGGTGGCCACGGCGACCTCTGGGTCTTTGGCTACGCCTCGCTCATCTGGCGACCCGACTTCGAGTTCGCGGAGCGGCGGCCGGCGCGCATCCATGGCTGGCACCGGGCCCTGAAGATGTGGAGCCGCATCAACCGCGGCACGCCAGAGTGCCCAGGCCTGGTGTTCGGCATGCTGTCGGGCGGCAGCTGCCGCGGGATGGCTTTCCGAATTCCGCGGCACGAAGGCCATGAAACCCTGGCGCGGCTGTGGCAGCGCGAGATGGTGCCCGGCGTCTACGACCCGAAGTTCCTGCTGTGCCACACCCCCCACGGCGCGGTCAACGCACTGGCCTTCACGCTGTCGCGCCAAAGCCCGCACCACACCGGAGTGCTGAGCGAGGCGGAATATCAACGCATCTTCGCCGAGTCCACCGGGATCTACGGCACCACGCAGGACTATGTGCAGGCCACCGTGGACGAGCTGCGCCGGCACAACATCCGCGACCGGGCGCTGGAGCGCCTGCTGCTGCGGATGGCCGGCCGCTGAGCGCGGCACGGCACGGCAGAGCGTCGAGGCCGTAGAGTCGGGGGGCTCAGCCACCCGGAGACCCCACCATGACCCTGCCCCTGCTTTCCCTCCTCGGCCTTGTCGTCGCCACTGCATTGGCCGGCTGCGCCACACCCTCCGGGCCGCGGGCCACGGCCAACCTGATGCCGACGACCGGCAACAGCACCATGGGCAGCGTGCGTTTCGTCCAGGTCGGCGCCAGGACCGTGGTCAATGGCGAAGTGCGTGGCCTGCGGCCCGGCGCCGAGCACGGCTTCCATGTCCACGAAAAGGGCGATTGCTCCAGCGGCGACGGCATGAGCACCGGCGGCCATTTCAACCCGACCGGCTCGCCGCATGGCAATCACGACCGCGGCATGCAGCATGCCGGCGACCTGCCCAGCCTGAAAGCCGACGCCGCCGGGGTCGCGACCTTCAGCTTCGAGTCGCCGACCATCCGGGTCGGCAACGGCGTGACCGACATCATCGGCAAGGGACTGATCGTGCACCGCGACGCCGACGACTACACCACCCAGCCGACCGGCAACGCCGGACCGCGGCTGGCCTGCGCGGTGATCGTCAGGTCCTGAACCGCAGGCGCGGCGTCAACGGGCCCCGCGGCGGTCTGTCGCCAGCAGGTTTTCGGCGGCCGCCAACGCTTGCAGCGTGTCGATGTCGGTGACGATGCCCGGATCGCCCAAGTCGAGCCGAACCGGCGAATGGATCTTCATTCGCGCCTGCAACACCGATGCAGCGCCCTCGGGCCCCGACAGCCGCGACAGCGCGTCGCCGCAGGCCGCCGGAAAAGCCACGGGGTGGCCGCGCTCGCCCCGGTAGTACGGCAGCACGGCGGCTTCGTCGCCCAGCGCGGCGGCAACCGCCAGCAGGCTCTCGGGCCGCACCAGGGGCAGGTCGCCGGGCAGGATCAGCCAGCCCGCCGCGTCGCGGGTGGCACGGACCCCGGCGGCAATCGAATCGCCCATCCCTGCGTGCCCCGCATCCTCGAGGTGCCAGCGCAGCCCGCTGGCGCGAACGGCATCCAGCGTGTGCTGAAGGACCGGCTTGCCGGCCAGCAGCGCCTGCAGTTTGGAGCCCTTGCCGCCGGACGCGGTGAAGCGCTCGCCGCGCCCGGAGGCAAGCACGACGACGGCGGGTGGATTCATGGCTGTTCCCGAGACACGGGCCGGGCGACGGTGCCCTGCCTATACTTGACACGATGACCGACATCTCCCAACTGCGCAAGAGCTACGAGCGCGCCGAACTCAGCGAGGAGGCGTCTCATGCCGAGCCGCTGCTGCAATTCGACCAGTGGCTGCAGGAGGCGATCAAGGCTGAAGTCCCCGAGCCCAATGCCATGACCCTGGCCACCGTGGGCAGCGACCTGCGGCCGAGCACGCGGATCGTGCTGATCAAGGGCTACGACGAGCGGGGCCTGGTTTTCTATACCAACTACGAAAGCCGCAAGGGCATCGATCTGGCCGGCAATCCGTTCGCCGCGCTGCAATTCCA
>JAJAZH010000205.1 GCA_026785815.1 Ramlibacter sp.
GAGCCGCGTCCGCCCAAGGACTGGACGCCTCGCACCCCTCCGTCGAACAGCGGCGGCGACTCCGGCGGCTCGCCGGTGACCGAGCCGGCGCCGAGCGTGGCCTGAGCGACGCTGCATCGAAAGAAAAGGGGCCTCGCGGCCCCTTTTTCATGGAGCTACAAGGTCGCCAGCATCGCCGCAACAGCCAGCGCCATCAGCCCCGTCCCGCCCCAGCCCAGCCAGCGCAGCCGGCGCGTGACGACGAAGTCGCCCATCACCTTTCTATTGCTGGCCATCAGCATCATCACCGCCATGATCGGCACGGCAATCACGCCGTTCATCACCGCGCTCCAGAACAGGGCCTTGATCGGGTCGATCGACGTGAAGCCCAGGGCCATGCCGATGAGCGTGGACAGCGCGATGATGGAGTAGAACCCCTTGGCACGGCTGGGAGGCAGTTCCAGCCCGCGTTGCCACTTGAACGCGCCGGCCATGGCATAGGCGGCGGAGCCGGCCAGCACCGGGATCGCGAGAAACCCGGTGCCGATGATGCCCAGACTGAACAGGGCGAACGCCAGCTCGCCGGCCACCGGCTTCAACGCCGAGGCGGCCTGGGCCGAAGTCTCGATGGCGGTGACGCCATTGGCGTGCAGCGTCAGTGCGGTGGTCAGGATGATGAAGAACGCCACCAGGTTGGAGAACGCCATCCCGATGGCGGTGTCGACCTTGATGCGCCGGAAGTTCGCACCGGCCTGGTCGGGGGCGTCCACCAGCGGACGGGCGCCCGGGGTGGCCTGCTGCTCCTCTACCTCCTGCGACGCCTGCCAGAAGAACAGGTAGGGGCTGATGGTGGTGCCGAACACCGCCACCATGGTGGTGACGTACTGCGCATTCCAGACGATGTGGGGCCAGACCGTGGCGGCCAGCACTTGCGGCCACGGGATGTGGACCGTGAACAGCACGCCGACGTAAGCCAGCAGCGCCAGCGTCAGCCACTTCAGCCAGGGCACGTAGCGGGTGTACGGCACGAACACCTGCAGCAGCAGCGACACTGTGCCGAACAGCAGCGTGTACCCGTGGGCCGGTCCTCCCAGCAGCAGGCGGGCGGCTTCTCCCATGGCGGAGACGTCGGCCGCGATGTTGATGGTGTTGGCCACCACCAGCAGCAGCACCACGCCATACAGCAGCCAGGCCGGATAGTGCATCCGTATATTGCCCGCCAGCCCGTGACCGGTGACGCGGCCGATGCGGGCGCTGACCACCTGGATCGCCACCATCAAGGGCCAGGTCAGGAGCACCGTCCAGAGCATGCCGAAGCCGAACTGGGCGCCGGCCTGCGAGTAGGTGGCGATGCCGCTGGGATCGTCGTCGGCCGCGCCGGTGATCAGCCCGGGGCCGAGCTTGCGCACCCAGGAGTTGTCCGGTTGGTCGCTGGTCTCGGCTTGCAAAGGCTGTCCGTGTTCGCGTGGTCTGCCCGGATTGGACCATGCCGTGACTGACCGCAAGGCCCGCGGCACCGGCCCATGCAGGAGAATCGCACCCATGCACTGGCAGACCGCACGCTTTTCGATCGACCTGGCCCGGCCGCGGCTGATGGGGATCGTCAACGTCACGCCGGACTCCTTTTCCGATGGCGGCCTGTTCACCAGCACCCGCGCGGCCGTGGCGCACTGCGAACAGCTGGTGGCGCAAGGCGCCGACATCCTGGACATCGGCGGCGAATCGAGCCGGCCCGGCTCGCCCCCGGTGCCGCTCGACGTGGAGCTGGCCCGCGTTCTGCCCGTGCTGCGTGAGGCGGTGAAACTCGGCGTCCCCATTTCCGTGGACAGCTACAAGCCCGAGGTGATGCGGGCCGCCCTGGCCGAGGGCGCCGACATCATCAACGACATCTGGGCCCTGCGCCAACCCGGGGCCCGGGAGGTCGTGGCCGGCCATCCCGGCTGCGGCGTCTGCCTGATGCACATGCACGGCGAGCCCCAGACCATGCAGCGCTCGCCGCTGGCCGGAGATGCCGTGCCGCAGGTGCTGGCATTTCTGCAGCAGCAGAGCGTATTGTTGCTGGCGCTCGGCGTGGACCGGTCCCGCATCGTCTGGGACGCCGGCGTCGGTTTCGGCAAGACCGTGGAGCAGAATTTCTCGTTGTTGGCGCGCCAGCAGGAGCTGCTCGCGGCCGGCTATCCAGTGCTGGCGGCCTGGTCGCGCAAATCGTCCCTCGGAACCGTGACCGGCCTGCCGGTCGACGAGCGGCTGGTGCCCAGCGTCGCGGCGGCCCTGATGGCTGTGGAGCGCGGCGCGCGAATCGTGCGCGTGCACGATGTCCAGCAGACGGCGGCAGCACTGAAGGTCTGGACCGCTACAATTTTTCCGGCACACCACCCAGGAAGCGGCAGCACACCATGAGCAGGACCTATTTCGGCACCGACGGCATCCGTGGCACGGTCGGCCAGCCTCCCATCACGCCGGACTTCGTGCTGAAGCTGGCGCATTCGGTCGGCCGCGTGCTCAAGCGAACGATCGAGCGGCCGACTGTGCTGATCGGCA
>JAJAZH010000206.1 GCA_026785815.1 Ramlibacter sp.
ACCTCTGGCCGCTCCTGATGGTGGTGCTGGCGCCGGTGTTCCTGCGCGAAGTGAAGCTCAAATGGGCTCACATCGCCGCCGCCCTGGTCGGATTCGCGGGCGCCGCGATCGTGATCGTCGGCGGCGCGGGCGCCAGCAGCGCGTCGGCCTCCTGGTCGTGGGGCTACCTGCCCGCGATCGGCTCGGCCTTCATCTGGGCCAGCTACTCGCTGGGAACGCGGCGAGTTCCGCCCTTTCCGACGGCGGCAATCGGCTTGTTCGGGCTCGTCTCGGGGTTGCTTTCATTGCTGTGCCACGCATTGCTGGAAGCGCCGGCGGTGCTGACGCGGCACGACTGGATGCTCGTCACGGCAATGGGACTGGGACCGTTGGGCGCCGCCTTCTTCCTGTGGGATCAGGCACTCAAGACCGGGGACCCGCGCCACATCGGGATCCTCAGCTACCTGACCCCCCTGCTGTCTACAGCACTCCTGATCGCGGTGAGCGGCCGTGTGTTCAGTCCGGCGATCGTGCTGGCGGCCATGATGATCATCGGCGCGGCGGTCATCGGCACGCGGGCCCGCTAGAAAACCAGGCGTTGTCGAAGCAACACTTCACTGCCCGGCAGCTGGATGCCCGGGCTCTGCCAGCAGGTCCCATGTGCCCACCTGCGCCGTGGTTTCGATCAGCCGCCCCACGAGCAGCTTGATGAACGCCTTGTCGAATCTCATCTGGAGCTCTTCCGACGCCAGCCGGAGTGCCTCGTTGCGGACCTCCAGCGCCAATACATCGGACGCGGCGACGGCGGTGGCGCTTCGTGCAAAATCGCCGGAACGCAGGTAGGTCATCTCACCCAAAGTTACTCCCGCCGGCAGCATGCTGAGCTTCCACGCGTTGCGGCTGACGCCCACCGTGCCTTCCAGGATGATAAAAAACGAATCGCCCGGATCGCCTTCCCGCATCAACACGCTGCCACGCGGGAAGTTGTTAAGCGTCGCAAGGCGCAGGGTTTCCCATAACGCGGCGTCGTGGAACTCCGAGAAAAACTCAAGTGCGCGCAGTTGCGTGAACCGTTCTCCTTCGCGGTCGTTGACGCTGCGTTTGGGCAGGACGCGGTTGACAGCCAGCAGCGCGTCGGCGAAATCGCTCCACCGCGCAAAGCGGTCCCCCGGTTTTTTCGCCAGCGCGCGCCGAAGCAGGTCATCCACCGCCGGCGGCAGTTCCGCCCTCAGCAGGCTGGGTGCCGCGGGCTCCTCGGTGGTGATCCTGTACATCGTCGCGAAGTCGGTTTCCCCGTCAAAGGGTTTGCGCCACGTCAACAGTTCGTACACCACAACGGCCAGCGAAAACATGTCGCTTTGGTAGGTGCAGGTCTGTTCCCGCACCTGTTCGGGCGCCATGTAGGACGGTGAGCCAACCAGACCGATGACCTGCGTGGCGTCGCTGCGCAGCGACAGCGCGGTTCCGAAATCGGTGACCTTGACGATGCCGTTGGCCTGAAGCATCAGATTGGCCGGCTTGATGTCCCGGTGCACCAGGCCCTTTTCATTCGCATGTTCCAGAGCACCGCAGCACTTGAATGCGATGTCGAGCACTTGCGCGATTGGCAAGGCGTTGTCGGCACCGATAAACGACGACAACGGGCGGCCGTCGACATACTCCAGCACCAGATAGGGCGGGTCCGCGTCTCCGTCCGCGTCAAGCAGGCGAACGATGTGCGGATGGTTCAACTGCCCTGAGACGGCGGCCTCCTTGTGGAGGTGCCGCCGGTAGCGCGCGATCTGCGGCGCGTCGGTGAGCAAATGCGCATGAATCTGCTTGATCGCCACCTGCCGGCGGTGAAACCGGTCGTAGCCAAGATAGACCGTGCTGCTCGCGCCGCGGCCGATCTCCCGCTCCACGACGTATTTGCCGATGGCGGCAGGGAGCGTGCGCATTGCGTTGTACCTTTCTTCAGCCGGGGGTCGAACCCCTGGACTATAAGAGGGGATGAATCACGCGCGTTCTTCTTTCGGCATCGCGCTCATGGCGATTGCCGCATTGCTGGCGGGCGGGTTGCTGGCGTCGCGCCTGGCCCTGGTGGAGGGACTGGATCATGCGGTTCTGGACACGGCTTTCCGTTTCAACCGCCATTTCCATCCGAAAGCAGTCCCCGCCGACCCGGTTGTGGTTGGCATCGACGAAGCTTTTCTCGATGCCATCGAGGAGCCCCTGACGCTCACCCACTTCCATATTGCCCGCTTTCTGGATGCGATGGTCCGCAGCCACCCGCAGGCAGTGGGGCTGGATCTGGCCCTGCCCGAAAAGCGCTTCCAGACGCTGGTGCGAGCCGGCCCGCCCGGTCCTGACTTTCACAGCGTCCTGCTGGCGGCACTCTTGCGTGCGTCGCGCGAAATCCCGGTCGTCGCGGCCAAGGTCTGGGACGTCGAGCGGGGGCGCTATCGCGATATCCATGTCGACTACGCCGCGGGCCTGTCGATCAACCGGGAACAAGGACAAACCCACGCTTCAGCGATCTTCTGCAGCGACCGTGACGGCCGGATTCGCCGCTATCCGGGCCGGGACTGCCAGCCGGACGGCGGCGACTCGACCCTGGCCGGCGAATTGAGCGCCGCGGCCGGCAGTGGCGGGCCCTGGGCCGGCCTGATCAACTATCAGCTGGCGGCCCCTTTCACCTATGTCCCGCTCCAGCAGGTGCTGGCCCTCGAGGAGCGGGGCGATACCGTGGCACTGCAGCGGCTGTTCCAGGGAAGGGTTGTCCTGCTCGGAACCGTGCTGGACGACACTGACCTGCTGCATCTGCCGGTCCCACTGGCGGCGTGGCGCCCGCACAGCACGCGAACGCCTGGCGTGCTGGCCCACGCCCAGATGCTTCGCACCATGCTGAATCACGCCTTCATCCAACCCGCGCCGGGCTGGGCAATGTTGCTCGTCACGGCGCTGTTCTCGCTGTTCTGGCTGGGCCGGTCGGTCGTTGTCAAGGCCATCCTTTTTTCTGTTTCAGCGGCGGCGCTGCTCTGGATCTGTTCTCGCCTCCTGCTTGCGGGGATCTGGTTGCCACCGGCCGCAGCGCTGCTGGCCGGGCTCGCAGCCTGCACGGCCCGCACCGCGCTGGAGGGCTGGCGCAACTACGGCGACAAGCGAAGGTTGACGCGAACCTTCGGCGGTTATGTGAGCCCCTCCGTGATGCGCGAGATCATTGCCGGTGGGCCGGCGGCTGTCGGGGAGAGCCGCAAGCTCCACGTGTGCGTCATGTTTACCGATATCCGCGGCTTCACGACCCTGAGCGAACACCTGCCGGCCGAAGCGGTGGTGGCGCTGCTGAACCGGTATTTCGCCCGGATGACGCAGGTCGTGCACCGGCACGAAGGCACAGTCGACAAATTCATCGGCGATGGCTTGATGGCATTCTTCGGAGCGCCAAACTTGCTGGACGCGCCGGCGAAAAATGCTTTCGCGGCCGCGCAGGACATGCTGCTGGCCCTGGACGAAGTCAATGCGGAGTTCGCTGCCGAGGGCCGCCCGCCACTGGCCATCGGCGTGGGCCTGCACAGCGGAGAAGCGGTGATCGGTCACATCGGTTCGGCCGAACGCCATTCCTACACGGCGATCGGTGACACTGTCAATACGGCATCGCGGCTCGAGGGTTTGTGCAAGGAGCTTGGCTATCCCGTCCTTTGTTCCCAGGCCGTCGCGGACGCAGTGGGGGCGCCGGCCGGATTGGTTCCGCTCGGGCCCCAGGCCCTGAAGGGGCGGTCTCCCATGGCAGTCTTCGGTTGGCGCAAGGTGTAGTCGGCACGCCGCAAATCGGGCAAGATCATCAAGCGACAAATTCAAAGGCCTGCATGATCACGATTCGTCAACAGTTTGCCCTGAGCCCGATGCTGCTGATCGCCCTGGCAGCCCCCGTTCATTCGGCCGACAGCGCCGCGATCGGAATGGTCCTCGACGTGCAGGGCGCGGTACTAGTCACGGAGCACGGCCGCAGCAGCCCACTTCAGTTGCTGGCCCGGCTCGCACCCGATATCCGTATCGAGTTGCCGCCGCAATCGAAGACGTCGATCACGCTTTATAGCAACCGCTCGGTCTATCGACTGACCGGACCGGCCACCGTGGACGTGACAAAGGATGTCGTCAAAGTGCTGCAAGGCCGGCCGCCCGAGATCAAGGTCATGGGCGAGAGACAACTGGCGGTCGCCCCTACTGGCGCGCTGGTGACCGGCGCCTACCGCATGCGCAGCCTGCAACTGGCGAGCCCCATGGTCCTGACAAGCCCGGAAAATGGCTCCGTCCTGCTGGACACCCGCCCGGTGTTCGCCTGGGAGGGAGTCCAGGCCCGCCGCTTCAACATCACTGTGCAGCAGCAAGGAGGCGGCCCGGCGTTCCGCGCCACCGTCACCGGCACTGGGTGGACCCTCCCCGAAGGTGTGCGGTTGCAATACGGCACGGGCTATGTCTGGAACGTGACCGCTGAGGAACTGCCCGGCAGCGAAACCAGTGGTGGTCAGGGTCGCTTCAGCCTGGCAACACTGGCGGAGATCGAGCAGATCGCCGCCTTGCAGCCGGCGGAAGCCGATTCGATCGAAGACTGGGTTTACTACGCCGCAATGCTGCAACAGCGCCAGATCCGCGCCGAAGCCCGAAAGGCGTGGCAACGCATTGCCCTTGAGCGGCCGGACCTGCAACGCGCTTCAGAACTTGCACGGCAGCCGTAACAGGCCCGCTCGGTCCGGGAAAGCTTCGGCCTTCCCGGTTTCGCCTTTATCTGAGCCAGAGGACTTCTTGAGTGAACTTAGTCCGGGCGGCCCGGCCGAAGAGCCCGATCGAGGGCTGATCGCCGACAGCCCCGGTCATTGCCGGAAAAGTGACCCCAGGGCTTGAGATCGTCACGCTGGTCGATGTCGGAGCCAAGGTAAACGCATCGCCGACCGCAACCGAGATACTGGCGTTTTGAATAAAGTTGGTGGCAGAGAAGAGATAGGCGCTTTCGATGCGCACGGCATCGGGCCTTCTGATCCATTGCGCCACAGCGGAGGTTGACGCCGCCTGTGGCGGAAGCACGGATGCAATGGTCGGCGACAGGTCATGCAGCGGGCGATTCAGCATCGTCAAAGG
>JAJAZH010000207.1 GCA_026785815.1 Ramlibacter sp.
CCTCAGTGCCGAGGAAGGCGGCGGCTTCCTGATTTCCTTTCCGGACTTCTCCGAATGCATCTCCGACGGAGAGACCGTCGAGGACGCGTTGAAGAACGGGCGAGAAGCATTGAAGGCCACCATAGCTGCGCAAAAGGCAAAGGGTCATCCCGTCCCTGCTGCCAATGGGGGAGGAGTGGCCTCCGGGAAATTAGATGCGAGAGTTCCGAAGACAGTCCACGCACAACTCACCACCCGGGCCAAGGCCGAAGGCGTTTCCCTGAATGCGCTGGTTCTCACATTCATCGCGCAGGGTCTCGGGCGCAAAGAGGGACGAGCCTAAAGCGTGTTCACACTATTTCCGGCTCTTTCGCCTTCGCGAAGTTCCGGATCAAGCCGCCTTCTGCAGCGGCATCCGCGAGGGATGGCCGGCGAAGTAATCCATCGCGGCGGCGACGCCGGAGCCGGCCAGCTTCACGCCCGACAGCTTCAGGCCCATCTCGCAGCCTGCCAGCGCGCCCATCAGCGTCAGGTCGTTGCAGTCGCCCAGGTGACCGATGCGGAACATCCGGCCCTTGACCTTGCCCAGGCCGGTGCCGAGCGAGCAGTCGAAGCGGTCATAGATCAGTTTGCGCACTGCGTCGGCGTCGACCCCTTCGGGCAGCATCACGCCGGTCAGTACTGGCGAATAGACAGCCGGATCGGCGCACTGGATCTCCAGGCCCCAGGCCCGGACCGCCGCGCGCACGCCCTCGCCCCAGCGCTGATGGCGCGCGAACACCGCCGGCAGGCCGCCGTGCTGCGGATCCAGCAGCATGTCGCAGGCCTCGGCCAGGCCGTACAGCAGGTTGGTGTTGGGCGTGTACGGCCAGTAGCCGGTCTTGTTCATCTCGATGATCTCGTCCCAGGCCCAGAAGGCCTTGGGCAGCCTCGCGCTCTTGCTGGCTTCGATGGCTTTGGGCGACACGGCGTTGAAGCTGATGCCGGGCGGCAGCATCAGGCCTTTCTGCGAGCCGCTGACGGTGACGTCCACGCCCCAGTCGTCATGCTTGTACTCGGCCGAAGCCAGTCCCGAGATCGAATCGACCATCAGCAGCGCCGGATGCCTGGCCGCATCGATGGCCTTGCGCACGGCCGCGATGTTGCTGGTCACGCCGGTCGACGTCTCGTTGTGCACCACGCAGACGGCCTTGATCGCGTGACCCGAGTCGGCCTTCAGCCGCGCCTCGATCCGATCGGCCTGGACGCCGTGGCGCCAGCCCGCGGCCGCCGGCAGCTTGTCATCCTTGCCCTGGTAGCTGACGACTTCCGTCTTCAGGCCCAGGCGCGTCGCCATCTTGATCCACAGCGATGCGAAGTGGCCGGTCTCGTACATCAGCACCTGGTCGCCGGACGACAGCACGTTGCACAACGACGCTTCCCAGGCGCCGGTGCCCGAGGCCGGATAGATGATCACCGGGTGCCGGGTCTGGAAAATCTGCTGGATTCCGGACAGCACCTTGAGCCCGAGCGCGGCGAACTCCGGGCCGCGGTGGTCGATGGTCGGCAGGCTCATCGCGCGCAGGATCCGGTCGGGCACCGGGGACGGCCCCGGGATCTGCAGGAAGTGGCGGCCGGTGGGGTGGAAGTCGAGGGTCAGCATGATGAGGCTCCAGGGCAATCGCGCTATTTTTGCATACAAAGTTAGCTTGTCAAGCCAAGCCTCCAATGGGATCTGGTTTTGACAGTCTATCTATTTGCATACAAAATGGCCGCATGTCTGCTGAAATCATTTCCATCCCGCGTGCCTCACTGCACGAACAAGTGGCCCTGCGCCTGCGCCAGATGCTGGTCGAAAACCAGATCGCGCCCGGCGCGAAGCTCAATGAGCGCGAGCTGGCTGGGGTGCTGCAGGTCTCCCGCACACCGCTGCGCGAAGCGATCAAGATGCTGGCCGCCGAAGGCCTGGTGGAGTTGCTGCCGAACCGCGGCGCGATCGCCGTGGAACTGACTGAGACCGATGTGCAGAACACGTTCGAAGTGATGGCGGGGCTGGAGGCGATGTCGGGCGAACTGGCCGCCGAGCGCATCACCGACGCCGAGCTGGCCGAGATCCGTGCCATGCATTTCGAGATGATGGCCGCTTACTTCCGGCGCGACCTGTCGGGCTACTACCGGCTCAATGCCGCCATCCACCGCGCCATCAATGCCGCCGCCAGGAACCCGGTGCTGACCACCCTCTACAACCAGGTCAACGCGCGGCTGCAGGCGCTGCGATTTCGCTCCAACCAGGACGAAGCCAAGTGGAAGCAGGCGCTGGCGGAGCACGAGCGGATGATCGATGCGCTCGGCCGGCGCGACGCTGGCGCCATGCGCGCGGTGTTGCGGGAGCACCTCGACCACAAGCGCGACGTGGTGGTCGACCAACTGCGCCAGGGCGCGACGCAGGCCGTCGGGGCCGCGCGATGAACGCCCCGCTGCCGCTGAAGGTGACGCGGGATGCAGCGCACCAGGCTTACGACGCTGTCGCCAGCGTCAGCAACGAGGTCGCCGGCCGGCTGGCGCAGCGACTCGCCTCGGAAACGCAGGGCGAGGTGCTGTTCTCGAGCGCGGATCGCGGTCGGTATTCGACCGACGCTTCGATCTACCAGGTGACGCCGATCGGCGTGTTCGTGCCACGCCACGCCGAAGAAGCCAAGACCGCGATCGACATCTGCCGTGACCTCGGCGTGCCGATCGTGCCGCGCGGCGGCGGCACCAGCCAGTGCGGGCAGACCGTGGGCGCCGGCCTGGTGATCGACTTCTGCAAGCATGTTCGCAGCATCCTGAGCTTCGACGCCGAAAAGCGCACCGCCGTGGTCGAGCCCGGCATCGTGCTGGACCACCTGAACCTGGGGCTGAAAAAGGCCGGCCTCTGGTATCCGGTCGACGTTTCCACCAGTGCCCAGGCCACGCTCGGCGGCATGGCCGGCAACAACTCCTGCGGCAGCCGCAGCATCGCCTACGGCAACATGGTGCACAACGTGCTCGGCGCCCAGGCCTGGACCGCCGACGGCGCTCTGCACGACTTCGGCCGGTTCGAGCAGAGCCAGGGCCGGGTGCGCGAGATCGGTGAACAGGTCCGGCGCATGGCGGCGGAGCTGGCACCGGAAATCGACGCCAACTGGCCCAAGGTGCTGCGCCGGGTCGGCGGCTACAACCTGGACATCTTCCGCAACCAGAGCGAGCGCCCGTACACCCATGACGGCTCGGTCAACCTGGCGCACCTGCTGGTGGGCAGCGAGGGCACGCTGGCCCTGACCAGGACGCTGACGCTGCAGCTGTCCGAGCTGCCGCAGGCCAAGGTGCTGGGCGTGGTGAACTTCCCGACCTTCCACCAGGCGATGGATTCGGCCCAGCACATCGTCAGGCTCGGGCAGGCGGACGGCGCCGTGGGCAGCGGCGGCGGCACCCTCACGGCGGTCGAGCTGGTGGACCGCACGATGATCGACCTGGCGCTGCAGAACCCGGCCTTCGCGCCGGTGGTCCGCACCGCGCTGACCGGTTCGCCGCAGGCCATCCTGCTGGTGGAATTCTCCGGCGCCAGCCGCGCCGACCTGGTCCGCAAGCTGGCGCAGCTCGACGAACTGATGGGCGACCTCGGCCTGCCCGGGTCGGTGGTGAAGATGGTGGACGAGGCGCCGCAGAAGAACCTGTGGGAGGTGCGCAAGGCCGGCCTCAACATCATGATGAGCCTCAAGGGCGACGGCAAGCCGGTGAGCTTCATCGAGGATTGCGCCGTGCCGCTGCAACACCTGGCCGAGTACACCGACGCGCTGACCGAGGTGTTCCGCAAATACGGCAGCAAGGGCACCTGGTATGCCCACGCATCGGTGGGCACGCTGCATGTGCGCCCGATCCTGGACATGCGACGTGAGGGCGGCTCCAAGATGCGGGCGATCGCCGAAGAAGCATCGGCACTGGTGCGCAAGTACAAGGGCGCGTACAGCGGCGAGCATGGCGACGGCCTGTGCCGCGGCGAGTGGATCGGGTGGCAGTTCGGGCCGCGCATCGACGAGGCGTTCAGCCGGATCAAGCAGTTGTTCGACCCGGTCGGGATGCTGTGCCCGCAACGGATCGTGAACCCGCCCCGGATGGATGACACCCGGCTGATGCGCTTCCCGCCCTCGTATCGCGTGATCCCGCTGGCGCCGGCACTGGACTGGTCGCCGTGGAACGTGCAGAACGATCCCGCCACCGAGGAGATCACCGCGCCGGGCAGCGGCGGCGACCCCGCCAACGGCTTCGCCAAGGCGGTCGAGATGTGCAACAACAACGGCCACTGCCGCAAGTTCGACGCCGGCACCATGTGCCCGAGCTACCGCGTGACGCGCGACGAGAAGCACCTGACGCGCGGCCGCGCCAACACCCTGCGGCTGGCGCTGTCCGGGCAACTCGGAAACGATGGCATCGCCAGCGAGGAAGTGCGCGAGGCGCTCGACTTGTGCGTGAGCTGCAAGGGCTGCAAGCGCGATTGCCCGACCGGCGTCGACATGGCGAAGATGAAGGTCGAGTTCCTCCATCACTACAAGGCGAAGCACGGCTTCACGCTGAAGGACCGGCTGGTCGGCAAGCTGCCCGACTACGCGCACCTGGCGGCCCGGTTCGCAGCTGCGATGAACCGTCGCAACAGCAGTCCGCTGCTCAAGCGCCTGGGTGAACGGATACTGGGTTTCTCGGCCCGGCGCAACCTGCCGCAATGGAAAGAGCAGCACTTCTTCAACGTCCGGCACAGCGGCGCAACCCGCGAACAGGCGCTGGCCAGTGCCAAGGCCGTGGTCCTCTTCGTCGACACCTTCAATGGCTACTTCGAATCCGCCAACGCGGCGGCCGCGCTGCGGGTGCTGCAAGCCGGCGGCTACACCGTCCACGTGGCGAGCAAGGAACAGCCCGACGGCAAGCACCTGTGCTGCGGCCGCACCTACCTGTCCAGCGGCATGGTGGCGCAGGCGAAGGCGAAAGCCGGCGAGCTGGTGCAGGCGCTGCTGCCGTTCGCGAGCAAGGCAATCGCGATCGTCGGACTGGAGCCGTCCTGCCTGCTGACATTGCGCGACGAAACCTTGTCGATGGGCCTGGGCGACGCGGCCCGCA
>JAJAZH010000208.1 GCA_026785815.1 Ramlibacter sp.
CTTTCCTGGCGCGGGTGACCATGCTGCCGGGGTCGGAGCCGTGGTTCGGTTCGGTCAGGCCGAAGCAGCCGATCCACTCGCCGGTGGCCAGCTTGGGCAGGTATTTGCGCTTGGTCGCTTCGTTGCCGAAAACGTTGATCGGCACCATCACCAGCGACGATTGCACGCTCATCATCGAACGGTAGCCGGAATCGACCCGTTCCACCTCGCGCGCCACCAGGCCGTAGCAGACGTAATTGAGGCCGGCGCCGCCGTAGGTTTCGGGAATGGTCGCCCCCAGCAGGCCGAGCTCGCCCATCTCGCGGAAGATCGACTTGTCGGTCTGGCCGCTGCGGAAGGCCTCGACCACCCGCGGCGCCAGCTGCTCCTGGCAGTAGCTGGCCGCGGAGTCGCGCACCATGCGCTCGTCATCGGTGAGCTGCTGGTCCAGCAGCAGCGGATCGGCCCAGTGGAAGGATGCTTTGGTAGTGGCCATGCGGTCTCCGGAAAATGTCCGGCCAATGATAAGCCGCCGCCTGAAAACAGGCTGCGCTCAGGCCGGAATGACCGCGGTGGCTTCGATCTCGACCTTGGCCCGGTCCTCGATCAGCGCCCTGACCTCCACCGCCGTCATCGCCGCGTTGTAGCTGCCGATGATTTCACGGAAGGCCTGGCCGATCTCCTTGCCCGCCGCGAGGTACTCGCGCTTGTCCGTGACGTACCAGGTCATCCTGACGATGTTCTCGGGCTGGCCGCCAGCCTCCCGCAGCACGTCGGCGATATTGCGCAGGGCCTGGCGGGCCTGGTCTGCGAAATCGTCGCTATGGAACACGCCCTGCGCGTCCCAGCCGATCATGCCGGCGATGAACAGCATCCGGCCGCTGGCCGAAACGCCGTTGGCATAGCCCCTGGGGCGGGGCCAGCCGGGGGGCAGGACGACTTGCATGTCGTTCATGCTTGTCCTTTTTGATCAGTTGGGGACAGCGCTGAAGGTCTGTCCCGCAAGGACTCAGAATTCCTCAGCAGCTCGCGCGCGATGATCAGCTGCTGCACTTCGGTCGCGCCTTCGTAGATGCGCAGGGCGCGGATCTCGCGGTACAGGCGCTCGACCGGGCTGCCGCTGACGACACCCTGGCCGCCGAAGATCTGCACCGCGGCGTCGATCACCTGCTGCGCGCCCTCGGTCGCCGTTAGCTTGGCCAGCGCCGCTTTCTTCGTCACGTGGCGCCCCTGGTCGCGCTGCCAGGCAGCGCGGTACACCAGCAGGGCCGAGCTGTCGATGGTGGTGGCCATCTGGGCCAGCTTGGCCTGCGTGAGCTGGAAGTCCGCCAGGCGCTGGTTGAACATCTTGCGGCTGGTGGCGCGCTGCAGAGCCTCGTCCATCGCGTGCCGCGCAAAGCCCAGCGCCGCGGCCGCAACGGAGGTGCGAAACACGTCGAGCGTTCGCATCGCCACCTTGAAGCCTTCGCCGCCCTCCCCGATCCGCTGCGACAGCGGCACCCGGCATTCGGTGAAACGCAGCCGCGCCAGCGGATGCGGCGCGATGACGTCGATCCGCTCGGCGATCTCGAAGCCGGGCGTGCCGGCGTCGACGATGAAGGCGGAAATGCCGCGCGCGCCCCGGACCGGCCCGGACCGTCCGCTTTCTTCCCCCTCGCCGCTGCGCGCGAACACCACGTAGAAGTCCGCGATCCCGCCGTTGGAGATCCAGGTCTTCTCACCGCTCAGAACCGCATGTTCGCCCTCGACGCGGGCGCTGCATTGCAGCGCGGCGACGTCGGACCCGGCTTCGGGCTCGGACAGTGCGAAGGCCGCGATGGCCTCGCCGCGCGCCACCCGGCCAAGGTAGTTCTGCTTCTGCGCCGCCGTGCCCTGCAGGCTGATCGCACCGGAGCCCAGGCCTTGCATGGCGAAAGCGAAATCGGCCAGGCCGCTGTGGCTGGCCAGGATCTCGCGGATCAGGCAGATGGCGCGGGTGTCGATCTGCTCGGACGCGCCCCAGGGCAGACCGCCCACCGCGTGCCGCAGCCAGCCCGCGCTGCCCAGAGATGTCACCAGCGCCCGGCATTGCGCGTCGACGTCGGGGCCGTGTCCGTGGGGAATGTTCGACATTGCCCAGGCATCGAGTGAGCGCGCGAGTTCACGGTGCCGCTCTTCGAAGAATGGCCAGTCGAGGAAAGAGGTGTCGCTCATCCGCACCTCCGCCGAGCCGCCTCAAGGAGGGGCGAACCCTCTCGGGGGGCAGAGAACGAAGTGAACGTGGGGGTCATTTGTTCAGTCGCCTTCGAAGCGCGGCTTGTCCTTGGCCACGAAGGCCTCGTAGGCGCGGGTGAAGTCCTCGGTCATCATGCAGATCGCCTGGGCTTGCGCTTCGGCCTCGATCGCCTGCTCGATCGTCATCGCCCACTCCTGGTGCAGCATGGTCTTGGTGATGCCGTTGGCGAAAGTCGGCCCCTGGGCCAGGTCGCGCGCCAGCGCCTGCGCTTCGCCGAGCACCGCCTCGGGAGGACAGAGCCGGTTGAAAAATCCCCAGCGCTCGCCCTCCTCGCCGCCCAGGCTGCGGCCGGTGTACAGCAGCTCACTGGCGCGGCCCTGGCCGATGATGCGCGGCAGCATGGCGCAAGCGCCCATGTCACAGC
>JAJAZH010000209.1 GCA_026785815.1 Ramlibacter sp.
CAACCGACCGGCCGCCGGACCCGCCGGACCCGTCGGACCCGTCGGACCCGTCGACCACCGACGCCGGCACCGTGGCGAAGGCGCTCGGCGCCGACCTGGTCGCTGGGCTCACGTCGCAGGAGGCAGCGCGGCGGCTGGCCGAGCACGGACCCAACGCGCTGCGACCGGCGCCGCCGACGCCCGCGTGGCGCCGGCTGCTGTCGCACTTCCGGGATCCGCTGGTCTACCTGCTGCTGGCCGCAGTCGCCATCGCGCTCGCCGCCTGGCTGGTCGAAGGCGGCCACGGCTGGCCGGTGGATGCGATCGTCATCGCCACGGTCATCGTTCTGAACGGCGCGCTGGGCTACTTGCAGGAAGCCAAGGCGGTCGACGCCGTGGCCGCGCTGTCCCGAACCACCGAAGCCAGTTCCGCCGTCGTGCGCGACGGTCAGGAACAGCGCGTTCCCAGCGCGCAACTGGTGCGGGGCGACCTGCTGGTGCTCGGCGAAGGCGACGCCGTCGGCGCCGATGCCCGCCTGCTCGAAGCGGCCTCGCTGCGGGTGCAGGAAGCATCGCTCACCGGCGAGAGCCAGGCGGTGCTCAAGGACGCCGCCACGCTGGCCGGTCCGGCTGCCCTCGGCGACCAGCTCGGCATGGTGTTCATGGGCACGGCCGTGGCGCAGGGCACGGGTCGCGCCGTGGTCACCGCGACTGGCATGGAGACCCAGATCGGCCTGATCGCCCACCTGATGGAAGTGACCGTCGAGAAGCCGACGCCGCTGCAACTCGAGGTCGCCAGCATCGGACGGATGCTGGGCATCGCGGTGATCGTCATCGCCGTGATCGTGGTCGGCACTGTCCTGCTGCTGTCGGAGATCCGCAGCGCCGCCGACGTCATCTCGGTGTTGCTGCTCGGAGTGGCGTTGGCGGTGGCCGCGGTGCCCGAAGGCCTGCCGGCCATCCTGTCGCTGGTGCTGGCCATGGGCGTGCAGCGGATGGCCCGGCACAACGCCATTGTCAAGAAGCTGTCGTCGGTGGAGACGCTGGGCTGCGCCTCGGTGATCTGCTCGGACAAGACCGGGACGCTGACCCGCTCCGAAATGACAATCGAGCGGGTGATGACCGCTTCGGGCAGCGTCCAGGTCACCGGGGTGGGCTACGCGCCGGTCGGACGCTTCGAGCAGGACGGCGTCGAGCTGCCGCAAGGGCCGCTGCGCAGCGAGCAGATCGTGGTGCTGAGCGGCGGCAGCCTGGCCAGCGACGCCGACCTGCGCCGGGGGCCGACCGGCCAGTGGGAAATCCATGGCGACCCCACCGAAGCCGCCTTCCTGGTCGCCGAATGCAAACTCGGCGCCACCGCGCGGCGCGAGCAACGCTTCGAGCGGATCGGTGACATCCCGTTCACCTCCGAGCGCAAGATGATGTCGATCGTCGCGATCGATCACGACCACGGCGACCAGGTGGTGGTGATCGCCAAGGGCGCGCCGGACGTGCTGCTGGAAAAATGCGCCCGCGCCCGCGTCGGCATGGAGACGGTCGAACTCGATGGCGCGCGGCGCGCCGCGTACCTGGCGGACGTGGACACACTGTCCGACGCGGCGCTGCGCACCCTGGCCGTGGCCTATCGCCCGCTCGATCCGGGAGAGGACCGGCAGGCCACGCCAGCGCTCGAGCGAGACTTGATCTTCGTCGGCACCGTCGGCATCATCGACCCGCCGCGCGAGGAAGCGGCGGTTGCCATCCGCGAGGCAAAACGCGCCGGCATCCGCGTCATCATGATCACCGGCGACCACCCGCGCACCGCCGCCCGGATCGCGGCCGACCTCGGGATCGTGGAGGCCGGCGGCACGGCGCTGACGGGGCTCGAACTCGACGCGCTCGACGAAGCGGCTTTCCGCGAAGCTGTGCGCGGGACGTCGGTCTACGCGCGGGTCGCGCCCAAGCACAAGCTGCGCATCGTCCATGCGCTGCAGGCCGACGGCAACGTGGTGGCGATGACCGGCGACGGCGTCAACGATGCACCGGCGCTGAAAGCGGCCGATATCGGCGTCGCCATGGGAGTGACCGGGACCGAGGTGACCAAGCAGGCGGCCCGGATGATCCTGGCCGACGACAACTTCGCAACCATCGTCGAGGCGGTCCGCGAGGGCCGCGGCATCCTGGACAACATCCGCAAGTTCCTGCGCTACCTGCTGTCGTCCAACATGGGCGAGGTGCTGACGGTGTTCCTGGGCGTGATCGGCGCCGGCGTGATCGGATTGCGAGGCGCTGGCGATGCGGTGGTGCTGCCGCTGCTTGCCACCCAGCTGCTGTGGATCAACCTGGTCACCGACTCCGGGCCGGCGCTGGCGATGGGTGTCGACCCGTTCACCGACGACCTCATGGCCCGCAAGCCGCGGCACCCGAACGACCGCCTGATCGATCGCCGCATGTGGGCCAACGTGATCCAGACCGGCGTGGTGACGGCCATCGCGACCTTGCTGACGATCGACCTGTTCCTGCCAGGCGGACTGATCGATGGCAGCAACGACCTGACCACCGCCCGCACCGCGGGCTTCACCGTCCTGGTGTTCGCCAGCCTGTTCACCTGCCTGAGCGCCCGCTCGGAAACCGCCAGCGCCTTCACATCCCTGTTCGTCAACCCGTGGCTCTGGGCGGCGATCGCACTGTCCGCCCTGCTGCAGGTGGCGGTGGTCCACCTCGGTTTCCTGAATATTGCTTTCGGTACTGCGCCATTGACCCCGGTCCAGTGGGCGGTCTGCCTCGGCATGGGCAGCGTGGTGCTGTGGTACAGCGAACTGCGCAAGATCGTCTCGCGCCTCTGGGCGCCGCCCACGGCAGCGGAAAAGGTTTCGTGGGCCTGACGCACGAGCTTGCCGGATGAGCCGGGTCGCGCGAACGGCCAGCCTGATCGCCCTCTCGCCGCGCGCCCCTGCCTCCCAATGACACAAACCCTCACCCGTTCACTCTCGCTCACCCAGCTCATCTTTTACGGGGTGGGCACGATCGTGGGCGCCGGCATCTACACGATCATCGGCTCGGCGGCTGGACTCGCCGGCACGGCACTGTGGGTGAGCATGCTGTTTGCCGCTGCGGCCGCGTTCCTGACGGCGCTGTCTTACGCGGAGCTCATCTCCATGCTGCCCAAGGCGGGCGCCGAATACCAGTTCCTGAAGGCGGCGTTTCCCAGGTTCCCCATGGTTTCTTTCCTTGCGGGGTTCCTGATCGCCCTGAATGCCGCCGCCACATCCGCCACCGTGTCGCTGGCATTCGCCGGCTATCTCAAGGTGTTCGTGGACGTGCCGGCGCCGCTGACGGCACTGGCCCTGCTGAGCCTGTGCACCGCGCTCAACATCGCCGGCATCCGGCAATCGACGTGGGTGAGCATCGGGATGATCGTGATCGAAGTGGGCGGCCTGCTGCTCCTGATCGTGATGGGCTTGTTCAAAGGTGACGCGGGCGCGGCGATCACCTTGCCGACCTTCGGCGATACGCCCGGCATCTTCGCCGCAACGGCGCTGGTGTTTTTTGTGTACATCGGCTTCGAGGACGTGGCCAACCTGTCGGAAGAGGCGAAGAACCCCCGCATCGACGTCCCCCGGGCCCTGCTGTGGAGCGTGGCGATCACATCGGTCGTGTACATGCTGGTGGTGTGGGCTGTGTTCGCGGTGCTCGATCCCGGCCAGCTGGCGCAAAGCGATTCGCCTCTGACAACGGCCGGCCGTGCGGTCTCACCGTGGTTGGGACAGACCCTGGCGGTGACGGCCATGTTCGCCACAGCCAGCACCGCATTGATTTCACTGGTGAGCATCAGCCGCCTGCTGTTCGGCATGGCACGCGACGGCGACATGCCGTCGGTCCTGGCGAAAACGCTGAGCCGTCGCAAGACGCCCTGGGTTGCCGCCCTGGCTCTGTACTCCTTTGCGTGCGCCCTGCTTCCGCTGGGCGAGGTCCGGATCATCGCCAGCATCTCGGCGCTTGGCATCCTGGCGGTGTTCATCGGCGTGCATGCCGCAGTGCTGGTGCTGCGGTTCAAGGCGCCCGGGCACGAACGTCCTTTTCGCGCCCCTCTCGCCATCGGCCGCCTGCCTTTGCTGCCGCCGCTGGGGATCGCCATCAGCCTGGCCCTGATGACGCAGTTCGAGCCGATCGTCTACGCCGTGACCGCCGCGGCGGTGGCGTTTGGAATTGCTGTGTATTGGGCAACCCGCAAGCGCTCACGGCACTGACGTCCGTCCTTGCGCCAGATCAAGGA
>JAJAZH010000210.1 GCA_026785815.1 Ramlibacter sp.
GTGGTGGACCGTGGCCGGGGGCGCGCGCAACTATGTCGAACGGATCCTGCAGCGGGTCGGCGACAAGCGCCTGAACACTCCGGTCCGGCGCGTGACCCGCGATGCGGCTGGCGTCAGCGTGCAGACCGACGGCGGCACCGAACGCTTCGACCATGTCGTGATGGCCACCCACCCGGACCAGGCGCTGGCAGCGATCAGCGATGCGAACGCCCAGGAGCGGCAGGTGCTGGGCGCGATCCGCTACCAGGCCAATCGTACGGTGTTGCATCCCGACACGTCGGTGATGCCGAAGAATCGCAGCGCCTGGGCCGCGTGGAACTACGAGCGCGGCGCAGTCGGTGCTGCCGGCGAGCCCCAGGTGTGCCTTCATTACTGGCTGAACCAGTTGCAACCCCTGCCATGGAGCCAGCCGGTGCTGGTGTCACTGAATCCGGCGCGCGAAATCGCGCGTAATCAGGTGATGGACGAATACGACTATGAGCACCCGGTCTTCGACCTGCCGGCGATCCAGGCCCAGGCCGGCGTCGCGCAGTTGCAGGGCCAGCGCCGGACCTGGTTTTGCGGCGCCTGGATGGGTTATGGCTTCCACGAGGACGGGCTCAAGGCCGGCCAGGATGTTGCGCGCAGCCTGCTGGCGAACGCCGGGCTGCTCCCCTGTTGGCACGCCGCCTGGAGGCGGTTGCGTGAGCGCGGCGCTGATCGGCTTCGGGCAGGTCCGCCACACCCGGTTGCGACCGGCACGCAATGCGTTTGCCTATCCCACCTATTTCCTGATGCTGCCGCTGCGCACGATGCACCGCGAGGGCAGCGGGCTGCTCGCGCACAACCGGGCCGGGGCGCTCAGCTTCCATGACCGCGATCACGGCGCAGGCGCGGACAATGCGCTGCCCTGGCTGGACGCGTTGCTGCAGGCGCAGGGCGTCACCGATGCAACCGGGGAAGTCTGGCTGCATTGCTATCCGCGCGTGCTGGGCTACACCTTCAAGCCGGTCAGCTTCTGGTACTGCCACCGCAAGGACGGTTCGTTGCGTGCCATCGTGGTCGAGGTCAACAACACATTCGGCGAGCGTCACTGCTACCTGCTGGACCAGCCCGCGCTCGGCGTGGAGCTGAGGGCCGACAAGGCTTTTCACGTCTCGCCGTTCTGCACGCTCGAGGGCGGCTATCGTTTCCGCTTCATGGTCAATCCTCAGCGCACGCGCACAGTGGCCAGGATCGACTATGACGACGCCGACGGTCTGCTGCTGCAGACCAGCGTCAGCGGTGCGCTGGAACCGCTGACCCGGGCCGCGTTGCGGCGGGCGCTGTGGCTGCATCCGGCCATGACGCTCGGCGTGATCGGCCGCATCCACTGGCAAGCGCTCAAGCTCTGGAGCAAGCGCGTCCGTTTCATCCGCAAGCCGCCGCCGCCTGCCGCCTTCCTGACACGCAACTCCAGGCCATGAACACGACGACCGCCTCCCCCTCCTTCGCCGCTCCGATCGGGGCTCCGCCAGCTGCGCGCCATGTCTTGCGGCTGATGCAGCGCCTGGTGCACGGCACGCTGACGCTGCAGTTGCCCGATGGCTCGTCGCAGCGCTTTGGCAACGGACGGTCGCCCCATGCAACGCTGGTGCTTCGCAACTGGAAGGTCTGCGCCGCGGCCCTGAAATCGGGGGACATCGGCTTTGCCGAAAGTTACTTCACCGGCGACTGGAACACCCCGAATCTGGCCGAGCTGCTCAAACTCTTCATCGCCAACCGCAAGTTGATCGACAACGTGGTCTACGGCAGCTGGGCTGGACGCCTGTTGTACCGCCTGAAGCACCTGCTCAATCGCAATACCCGGGCCAACAGCCAGAAGAACATCCACGCCCATTACGACCTCGGCAACGCGTTCTACGAGCTGTGGCTCGATGGCACGATGAACTATTCGTCGGCCTGGTTCGAAGGCAATCAAAGCGCAGCGATGGGTCCGGCCCAGGACGCCAAGGTGCGGCGCGCGCTGCGACTGGCGGGCGTCCGGCCGGGCGACCGGGTGCTCGAGCTCGGTTGCGGCTGGGGCGCGCTGGCTGAAATGGGCGCGCTGGAATTCGGTGCTTCCGTCACTGGCGTCACGCTGTCCACCGAGCAGCTTGAGTTCGCGCAGAAGCGAATGGCGCGCGCTGGCGGCGGCGGTCACGCCGACCTCCGGTTGCAGGATTACCGCGACATCACCGACGCGCCGTTCGACGCGGTCTGCTCGATCGAGATGGTCGAGGCGGTCGGGCGTGAATACTGGCCGGAGTACTTCAAGACGGTGCATCGCCTGCTCAAGCCGGGCGGGCGCGCCTGCATCCAGAGCATCGTGATCGACGACACGCTCTGGGATCGGTACATCCATTCGACCGATTTCATCCAGCAGTACATCTTTCCCGGGGGCTGCCTGCCGTGCCCACGCGAGTTCCGGCGCGAAGCCGCTGCCGCAGGCTTCGACCTGGTCGACGAGCTGACTTTCGGCCCCGACTATGCCGAGACCCTGCGGCGCTGGCGCGACCGCTTCATCGAGCAACGCAGCCAGGTGCTGCAACTCGGATTCGACGAAAGGTTCATCCGCATATGGGAGTTCTATCTCGCCTACTGCGAAGCGGCGTTCGAGCAGTCCAACATCGACGTCGTGCAGTACACGCTGGTCAGAAGGTAGCTGCTGGCGCGCTGCTGATCGCGGCGCTGACCGGGCTTGCGTCCCCCATGTTGCTGGCCCAGCCGATTGCCAGCCTGCCGGAACTGCTGCCGTCGGGCCGCCCCGCAGGGCAAGCACGCCTGCGCTTCTGGGGTCTCGACGTCTACGACGCGACGTTGTCGGTCGCGCCTGGTTTCCGCCAGCAGGATTTCGCTGGCCATGGGTTTGCCTTGCAGCTGAACTACCTGCGCAACTTCACGGGCGCCGATATCGCCCGGCGTTCGCTCGCCGAGATGCGGCGCGTCGGCGGTTTTTCCGAAGCCCAGGCTGCCAGCTGGCAGGCCGAGCTGGCCCGCTTGCTACCGGACGTGCGGGCCGGCGACCGCCTGACGGCTGTCAACCGGCCCGGCCGTGCCCCTGTATTTCTGCTCAATGAGAGGCCGCTCGGCGAACTTGCAGATGCGCATTTCGCTCGGCTGTTCTTCGGGATCTGGCTCGGACCGCAGACATCGGAACCGGCGCTGCGGCAAGCTCTCCTGTCCGGCACTGCGCCATGACCTTGCAGCCCCGCTTCACGGCTGCAGACGGCCTGCGTTACGGACTGCTGGGGCTGCCGCTGGCCTTCGTTGCGCTGCCGCTGTACGTGACCTTGCCAAATTATTACGCGCGGGAGTTCGGCGTCCCGCTGGCCAGCCTCGGTGCACTGCTGCTGCTGGTGCGGTTGTTCGACGCCGTGATCGATCCCTGGATCGGCAAGTTGAACGACCGCCTGTTCGCGCGCTCGGCAGCATCGGTGCTGGGGGTTGGAGCGGTTGCGGCCTTGCTGCTGGCGCTCGGGTTCGCCCTGCTGTTTTTTCCGCAGACCCGGCAACCAGCGGCTTTGCTGGCGTGGGCCGGGGCCGCCCTGGTGATCACCTACGCCGGCTACAGCGCGCTCAGCGTCGCGCACCAGTCGTGGGGAGCCCGGATCGGTGGTGACGAGTCGCAGCGCAGCCGCATCGTCGCCTGGCGCGAAGGACTCGGGTTGGCCGGTGTGCTGCTGGCTTCGGTGCTTGCGGTGGCCGCGGGACCGGTGGTGTCGACCGCGGTGTTCTGCGTCGCGCTGCTGGCCGGGTGGCTGGCTTGGACCCGCAGTGTCTTGCCACCGCCGACAGTTCACAAGTCGATGCCGTTCAGCCTCTGGTGGCCGCTGGCAAGCGCCGCCTTCCGCCGCCTGCTGGGGGTCTTCCTGCTCAATGGGATCGCTTCAGCGATCCCCGCGACACTGGTGCTGTTCTACGTGCAGGACCGGCTCCAGGCGCCCACCGCGATTCAGCCGGCTTTCCTGGGCAGCTATTTTCTGTGTGCCGCTTTGTCGATGCCGATCTGGCTGGCGCTGGTGCGTCGCATCGGGCTGGCTCGCAGCTGGCTGTGCGGCATGGCGCTCTCGGTCGGGGTGTTCATCTGGGCTGCGGGCCTGGGGACTGGCGATCTCGCGGCCTTCCTCGCGGTGTGCATTTTGTCGGGCATCGCGCTTGGCGCCGACCTGGCGCTGCCGGGGGCCATGCTCGCCGGCGTGATCGCGGATGAGGGGGCGGGCGGGAAGGGCGAGGGAGCGTACTTCGGCTGGTGGAACTTCGCGACCAAACTCAACCTGGCGCTGGCTGCGGGGCTGGCCCTGCCCCTGCTGCAGCTGGCCGGCTACAGCCCTGGCGTTCGCAGTGACGAAGCGCTGACCGCGCTGGTCCTTGCGTACTGCGTGCTGCCGTGCATCCTGAAAGTTGCCGCCGCCGCAACCTTGTACTTCGCCTTCATCCGTTCCGGAAGCCCTCCATGAAACGCCGCCTCTTCGTCAATGCCGCCGGCGCCGCCGGGGCGATCGCCCTGGCCGGCTGTGCGGCGCCCCAGCTCGCTGACTACGCGAGCGAATCGCCGCGCCTGAAGCTGCGCGATTATTTCCATGGCACCGTCGACGCCTGGGGCGTCTTTACGGACCGTGCCGGCAAGGTGATCAAGCGCTTCACCGTGGTGATTGAGTGCAGCTGGTCGGGCGATCAAGGCGTTCTCGACGAAGCTTTCAGCTACTCCGACGGCAGCCGGCAGCGGCGGGTCTGGCGTTTGCAGCAGCTGGGGGATGGACGCTTCAGCGGCCGGGCCGACGACGTCATCGGCGAGGCGCTCGGAACCGAGCTGGGCAACGCGTTTCACTGGCGCTACACGCTGGCGCTTCCGGTCGACGGCAGGGTGGTCGAAGTGCAGATGGACGACTGGATGTACCTGATGTCGGATCGAATCATGCTGAACAAGGCTTCCATGAGCAAGTTCGGCGTCAAGCTGGGGGAAGTGACTCTGTCCTTCGCAAAGCGGTGATGAAGACAGCTGCCCGGACCGACGCCACTGCCGCTCTGGGTTCGCGGCCCCCTCGCCCTGGCTGGTTCGCGCCGATGAATGCGCGCCAGCGGGACTGGACGGGCCGGACGGTCTGGCTGGTGGGCGCATCCAGCGGCATCGGCCGGGCCACCGCATCGTCGCTGCATCGCGCCGGTGCCCGGGTCATCGTGTCGGCTCGCAATGAAGCGTCGTTGCGCGAGTTCGCCGAGCAACACCCGGGCGCGCTCACGTTCGCTATGGATGTCTCCGACCCGCAAGCCGTCAGGCGCACGGCCCGGGAAATCCTGGCGGTCGGACCGCTCGACACGGTGCTGTATTGCGCCGGCTACTACACCGAACAACGCGCGACCCGCTTCAACATGGCGGAGATGCTGCGGCACCAGGAGGTCAACTACCTTGGTGCGCTGTACGTGCTTGACGCGGTATTGCCCCATCTGTTGGCACGGCAGGCCGGTCACATCAGCCTTGTGAGCAGCGTCGCCGGCTATCGCGGGCTGCCGAAAAGCCTCGCTTACGGGCCGACCAAGGCCGCATTGATCAATCTCGCGGAAACCTTGTATCTGGATTTGCGGGACCAGCGGATCGGCGTCAGCCTGGTCTGTCCGGGATTTGTCGCGACACCTTTGACGGCCAGCAACGAATTCACGATGCCGGCGCTGCTCACCCCGCAGCAGGCCGCCGACGCGATCCTGCGCGGCTGGGCCCAGGGACACTTCGACATCCATTTCCCGCGCCGCTTCACGCTGGCGATGAAGCTGCTTCGACTGCTCCCGTTCCGGCTTTACTGCGCAGTCGTGCGCCGCACGACCGGCCTTTGAAGCGCGGGTTCAGCCCGGCCGGCTGTCGATGAAGCTCTGGCGCTGCATCAGTTTTTCCTGCAGCTTCGCCAGGTTCGGATAGGAGGGACGCCATTCGATCTCGGGGAACCTGAAGTCCAGGTAGCCGAGCGAACAGCCCACCGCGATGTCAGCCAGGCTCAGGTAAATCCCGGCGCAAAACGGCTTCTCGCCCAACCCCTGGCTCATCGCCTTCAGGCTGGCATGGGTCTTGGACAGTTGACGGTCGATCCAGGCCTGCGACCGCTGCGCCTTGGGCCGGCCGACCCAGTTGTTTTCCAGCCGCGCCAGCAGCAGGGCGTCCAGCACGCCGTCGGCCAGCGCTTCCCAGGTTTTCACCTCGGCGCGCTCACGACCCATCGCGGGGATCAGCTTGCCGACCGGCGACAGCGTGTCGAGGTACTCGACGATCACGCGGGAGTCGAACAGTGCCTCGCCGCCCTCCATCACCAGGCAGGGCACCTTGCCCAGCGGATTGGAATGAACGATCGGCGAATCGGCCGCCCACACATCCTCGATCACGAACTGGTAATCCAGCTTTTTCTCGGCCATGACGATACGCACCTTGCGCACGTAAGGGCTGCTGTCGGATCCAATCAGTTTCATGAAGGCTCTCAGGGTCGGTTCGAGTGTGTCGCGCAAGAATGCATTTTAGGGGATGGCGAACCGCCCCTGTGGTTCACCTGCGACAGCGGGGCCGCGACCTACAATCGGCGCATGTCTCTGTCGTCGATTTCTGCCCTGTCGCCGCTCGATGGCCGCTATGCCGCCCGATTGGCGCCGCTGCGCCCCCTGATGAGCGAGCAGGGCTACATGCACCGGCGGGTCCAGGTGGAGATCTGCTGGTTCATTGCCTTGAGCGACGCCGGATTCCGCGAGTTCAATCCGTTGACACCGGGCGCCCGCACTTACCTGCTGGGCCTGGTGAAGAATTTTTCCGAGGCCGACGCGCTCGCCATCAAGGACATCGAAAAGACCACCAACCACGACGTCAAGGCCGTGGAGTACTGGATCAAGTCGAAATTCGAGGCCCGTCCAGAACTGAAGTCGGCCAGCGAGTTCGTCCATTTCGCCTGCACCAGCGAAGACATCAACAACACCAGTCACGCCCTGCAATTAAAAGCCGGCCGCGACCAGGTGATCCTGCCCGCACTCGACGCGCTGACGGCGAAGTTGCGCGAGATGGCGCACGCCCACGCGGCGGTGCCGATGCTCAGTCGCACCCATGGCCAGACCGCCAGCCCGACCACGGTGGGCAAGGAGATTGCGAACGTGGTGGTGCGGTTAGCGGCGGCGCGCGGGAAGATCGCCGCCGTGAAACTGCTCGGCAAGATGAATGGCGCGGTCGGCAACTACAACGCCCATCTGTCGGCCTGGCCCGATTTCGACTGGGAGGGGTTCAGCCGCAAGGTGGTCGAATCGCCGGAGCCGCTGGGCCTGGGACTGACGTTCCAGCCGTACAGCATCCAGATCGAGCCGCACGATTACATGGCCGAGTTGTTCGACGCCGTGGCGCGGGCCAACACCATCCTGATCGACTGGTCGCGTGACATCTGGGGCTACATCAGCCTGGGTTATTTCCGGCAGCAGCTCAAGGACGGCGAAATCGGCTCGTCGACCATGCCGCACAAGGTCAACCCGATCGATTTCGAGAACGCCGAAGGCAATCTCGGGATTTCCAACGCACTGCTGCGCCACCTGTCGGAGAAGCTGCCGGTCAGCCGCTGGCAGCGCGACCTGACCGACAGCACCGTGCTGCGCAACATGGGTGTGGCGCTGGGCTATTGCCTGCTCGCCTGGGACAGCCTGTCGCGCGGGCTGGACAAGCTGCAGGTCAACGA
>JAJAZH010000211.1 GCA_026785815.1 Ramlibacter sp.
CATCTGACGTTGACGTTAACGTCAATCCGGCTTCACTGCATCGCACATGTCGCGCAGGGGCTCGGACACCAGGGCCTGTTCACACTATTTTTGGAGGACGCGTTGCTCGTCGTTACCCGCCTTGCCCGCATATCGATGCGGGCGGCGGCGGGCGCCTGGATTGGCCCCCGATTGAGCCCGTTCGCGCCGCCATCAATAGTGTGAACAGGCCCTAGGCCAATCAAGCGCCTCTGGCCGGACCCTGCGCCAGCCACGATGGCGGCGGCACGTCCGACAGCACGAAGTAGAACGTCGTGCCTTGCCCGAGCTGCGACTCGCCCCAGACCCGGCCCTGGTGCCGCGCCACGATCCGGCGAACGGTCGCCAGGCCGATGCCGGTGCCTGGAAATTCGGCCTCGGTGTGCAGCCGCTGGAAGGCGCCGAACAGCTTGTCCACATAGGCCATGTCGAAGCCGACGCCGTTGTCCCGCACGAAGAACACCTTGCTGTCCGCGACCTGGCCCACTTCGATCGTGGCCGGCTGCCGCTGTGAAGTGAATTTCCAGGCGTTGCCAAGCAGGTTCTCCAGCGCCACCCGCAGCAGCCGCGCGTCGCCAATTGCCGTCAGGCCGTCCTGCACGGTGGCGGTCACCTGACGCTCGGGCTGCGCCTCGCGCAGCGCTTCGAGCGTCTCCCGTGCCAGCGTCGACAGGTCCACTGTTTCGTAGCGCAGCGCAGCACGCACCACTTTCGCCAGCGCCAGCAGGGCGTCGATCAGCTGCTCCATCCGTACCACTCCGGCCTGGATCCTTGCCAGGAAGTGATGGGCCCGCTCGTCGTCGAGCGTCTCCAGCCGGTGCGACAGCGCGCGGCTGAATCCGCCAATCGCGCCCAGCGGCGACCGCAGATCGTGCGACACCGAATACGAGAATGCCTCCAGCTCCTGGTTGGAACTGCGCAGGGCCCGCTCGATCGCCTTGAACTCGGTGATGTCGGAATCGATTCCGACCCAGAACACCTCCTCGCCCTGCGACCCGATCACCGGCACGCCCTTGTACGACATGGTGTGATAGCTGCCGTCCAGCGCCTGCACCCGCCGCGTGCCGTTGTACGGGCTGCGGTTCGCGCGCGCCAGCTCCCAGTTGGCGCGCATCTCGTCGCGGTCGTCGGGGTGGATGCGCTGCACCCACCGCTGCCCCAGCCAATCGTCCGGCTCGCCGCCGACCAGTTCGCACCAGGCGCGGTTGAGATAGGTCACGTTGCCGCGGTCGTCGACGTTCCACACCACCTCCGGCGCCTGGTCGGCCAGCGCGCGGTAGCGCGCCTCCTGCTGCGACAGGGCCACGGTGCGCTCCGCGATGCGTACTTCCAGGCCCGCGCTGGAGTCCAGCACCTGCTGGAACAGCTGCGCGTTCTCGATCGCGATCGAAGCCAGCTGCGACAGCTCGAGCGTGACGTACTCGTCGCGCTCGCTGAAGTCGCCGCTGTCCTTGTCCGACAGCAGCAACAGCCCGATGTTGGCGCCGTCGCGGTCGACCAGCGGCACGCCCAGCAAGCCCCGCAGCGGCGCATGCTGGCGGCCACCGAAATTGCGCCAGCGCGGATGCGCCAGCAACTCCTCGTGCGTCATCCGCAGCGGCCGTCCGGTCTCGCACACCACGGCATAGACCCCCGAGCCATCGAGCGTCGGCACCGAATGCCGGTAGCCACCATGCTTGTCCGACACCGACAAGGCGCAGACCCCCCGGTCCCAGTCGTTGTCCCGGCTGAGGCTCACCACCGCCTGGTGACATCCGATGACCAGCCGGGCGCGGTCGGCCACCGCCTGCAGGGTCTCCTGCAGCGACTGGCGGCTGGTGATGTCCTGCGCCGCCTCGGCCGCCCGTTGCAGCATCCGGGTGAAATCCTGCAGTTCGCGTTCGCTTTCCATCAGCGCGCGGCTTCCTTGCCGGCGTTCCGTGATGTCGCGCCCGACGGCGATCCAGTGCGAGAAGCCGCCCTTGCCGTCCGCCACCGGAACCACGTCCACGTCGACCCAGAATTCACGCCCGTCGCGGGTGTAGTTGACCAGTTCCTCGCGCACCGGCTGCCACTGCTCCATGGCGTTGCGGATCCGTCCCAGCACGGTCGGGTCGGTATTGGGGCCGAGCAGCATCGCACCGGTCTTGCCGATCGACTCCGCCGCGCTGTAGCCGGTCACCCGCTCGAACGCCTCGTTGACGAAAACGATCACCGGCGCACCCTTTCCGGCCGGGCTCGCGTCGGTGATGACCACGACGTCGTTCAGGTGGGCCACCGCCTTGCGCAACAGCACCAGGTCGGACTCGGCCCGTTTGCGGTCCGTGATTTCCTGCACCACGCCGCCGAACCAGGCCGGCTGGCCGTCGCCGCCGCGCCGCATTTCGGCGATGTCGTGCATCCAGGCCACCTCGCCGTCCGGCCCGACGATGCGGTACTCGATGTTCATCTGCCGGCCCTTGGAGATCGCCAGTTCGCGAGCGACTGAATGCGCGGCGCGGTCGTCGGGATGCAGCAGGCCCTGCAGGTCCTGCAACGAGCCATCGAAAGTTTGCGGGTCGACACCGAACAGCTTGTAGACCTGGTCGGACCACCACGCCCGCCCGTTAACCAGGTTCACTTCCCAGTTGCCGATGCGGCCGACCCGCTGCGCCTCGATCAACTTGAGCTGGGTGTCGCGCAGTTGCCGGAACTGCAGCGCCTGGTCGTCCTGCAGGCGCTGCAGGGCGGTGACGTCGGTGAACATCACCAGCCCGCCGCTGACGCCGTTCTCGTTTCGCACCGGCTGATAGCTGCATTGCAGCAGCCGGCCCGCCGGCACCAGCGGATTTCGCACCAGCATCTGCAGCTGCCGGCCGGTTTCGCCACGCAGCGCGCGCGTCACCGGCAGCTCGTCGGCCAGGAACAGCCGCGAACCGTCCGGGTGGTACAGCCCGTACTGCTGCGGCCATTGGTGCGGCAATGCCGGTGCGCCCTTCAGCGGCAGCAGCCGGCTGGCGGCTTCGTTGAACATCAGGAACTCACCCGCTGCATTCACGGCCACCAGTGCGTCCTGCATGCTGTTCAGGACCAGGTCGAGCACCGCATGTGCGCTGCGGCTGCGGCCGAGCTCAGCCTCCCAGTCCTGCTGGCGTCGCTGCAGCGAATCGCCCAGCAGGTTGAAGGCCGCCGCGATCCGGGCGAACTCCCCGCGAGGCCGCCTTTGCTGCGTCGGGATGCGGGCGTCGAGCGCACCCGACTCGAGCTGCCGCACGGCGTTGATGATCTCGCGCGCCGGCCGCACGATCACCCGACCGCCGATCCACCACGCGGCGGCGATGCCAGCCAGCAACGTGAGCGCCAGCACCATCAGCTCCTGGCGCAAGGTGGCCAGCGTTCCGCTGACCAAGCGCGCCTGGTCGACGCTCACGATCGCCAGGAAGCCTTCGCCGCCGAGCAGCCGGCTCGGGGTGAAAGCGTAGATCCGCGACTCCCCGAGCTGGTCTGGGCCGACACCGGCGCCGGCGGCCATGGCGCTTGCGGCCTGCACCAGCTCGGGGTTGAGCAGCTGGCGGGGCAGCGGGCGTGACGGGCGCAGCGGATGCTCCATCAGCACCTGGCCTCGCCGGTCGGCGATCAACACCTGTCCGCCGGGCGGTAGCTCGACCCGCGACAACGCGAACGACCCCTCTTCCAGCGCCAGCGCCGCGAACACCACGCCGGTGAGCACGCCATCTTCGAGCGCCGGCATGGCGAACGGAATGGCGTGGCGGCCG
>JAJAZH010000212.1 GCA_026785815.1 Ramlibacter sp.
GGGAGCCTGGCCGCGCAGGTTCTGAACCACTACCCGAACGCCGAGATCGGCCCCGATCCGGTGCTGGTGCGGGCACGGACCGCGCCGTTCGCGCAGGTCGCCGTCACCGTTCGCGCTGTCGCTCCGGCCGGCCTCACGCTCGACCACTCGCGGACCATTTACTCACAGACGCTGCAGGCCGATGGCGAAGGAATTTTCTCCTTCACGATGGTGCCGGGAATCCCGGTTCCAGGCACCCGCTACGACATCGAGATGGTGTCCCGCCGCGACGGCCGCAGCGTGGCCAGCGGAATGTCGCTGTTGCAACGGTAAGCCACGCAGCCGGCATCCATTTCCCTCACCCGCGCGGATGGTGCTGCGCGTGCAGCGACTTCAAACGCTCACGGGCCACATGGGTGTAGATGGTGGTGGTGGAAATGTCGGCATGCCCCAGCAGCATCTGCACCGCGCGCAGGTCGGCGCCGTGATTGAGCAGGTGAGTGGCGAAAGCGTGGCGCAGTGTGTGCGGCGACAGCGGCGCAGTGATTCCCGCCGCCGCCGCGTGCTTCTTCACGATCATCCAGAACATCACCCGCGTCATCCCGTGGCCACGGGCCGTCACGAACAGGTCCTCGGTCTGCTGCCCTGCAAGGATGACCGAGCGCGCTTCACCGAGATAGCGCGTGATCCAGTCGCTGGAGATCTGGCCGAACGGCACCAGCCGCTCCTTGCTGCCCTTGCCCAGCACCCGCAGCACGCCTTCGTTCAAGCCGAGGTTGAACAGCTTCAGGCCCACCAGTTCGCTCACCCGCAGGCCGCTGGCATACATCAGTTCCAGCATCGTGCGGTCGCGCAGCCCGAGGGCCAGATCGACGTCGGGCGCGGCCAGCAGGGCCTCGACCTGGGCCTCGCTCAGGGACTTGGGCACGCGCAGCGGCTGCCTGGCCGCCTGCAGCTTGAGCGTCGGGTCGGCGACGATCACCCGTTCGCGCAGCGCCCAGCGGAAGTAGCGCTTGAACACCGTGAGGCGCCGGTTGGCGGATGTGGCGCGGGTTTCGGCGTGGCGGGCGGCGAAGTACGCCTGCAGGTCGGATTCGGCGGTCGCATCGATCACCTTGCCGCGCGCGTGCAGCCAGCGGCCGTACAGGGTCAGGTCGCGCCGGTAAGCGGACAAGGTGTTGCGGGCCAGACCCTCCTCGAGCCAGATCGCGTCGATGAAAGCGTCGATGGAAGGATTGATGGAGGCGTCGGTGGACGGAGCGCTCATGGCCGGGAAAGATAGCAAATAAAAGAGCCGCCACGAAGGCGGCTCGTGACACGGCCGGAAACCTCAGTCGAGCTTGAGCTTGGCGCTGTCGACCACTTTCTTGTAGACGTCGTACTCGGCCCGGATCTGGTCGGAGAATTGCTGCGGCGAATTGGCGACGATGATGGACCCGGTGTCCTCGATGCGCTTGCGCACCGCCGGGTCCTGCAGCGCCTTGAGCACGCCGGCGTGGACCTTGTCGACCACTTCCCTGGGCAGGCCCTTGGGGCCGTAGATGCCGTAATAGGCCATCCGGTTGACCGGCTCCAGTCCCACTTCCTTGAAGGTCGGGACGTTCGGCAGCACGGCCAGCCGCTGCGGCGCGGCCACCACGATCGGCACCAGCCGGTTCTCCTTGATGAAAGGCAGGGCCGACGGGATGTTGTCGAAGATCATGGGCACCTGGCCGGCCACCGTGTCGTTCAGCGCCGGTCCCGCGCCGCGGTACGGAATGTGGGTGATGAAGGTGCCCGACAGCGTCTTGTACAACTCCATCTGCAGGTGGCCGATGCCGCCGGTGCCGGAGGACGCATACGAATAGCGCCCCGGCGACTTCTTCAGCTCGGCCAGGAAAACCTGGTAGTCCTTGGCGGGAAAGCCGGGATGCACGGCGATGATGTTCGGCGTGGCGGCGATGTTGATGATCGGCGTGAAGTCCGACGTCGGGTTGTACGGAATCTTGGGGTTGATCGCGGGATTGGCCGCCGTGGTGGACACGGTCGCCATGCCGAGCGAATAGCCGTCGGGCGTGGCGCGCGCCGTTTCGGTGGCGCCGATGACGCCGCCGCCGCCGGCCTTGTTCTCGACGATCACCGGCTGGCCCAGCGCCTTGCCGAGCGCGTCGGAAATCACCCGCGCGATGATGTCGGTGGTGCCGCCCGGTGCGAACGGCACCTGCAGCTTGACCGGCTTGCTGGGATAGCTCTGGGCGAAGGCGGGTCCTGCGCAGGCCGCCGCAACGGCGACGGTGGACAGGGCAAGCCAGTGGCGGCGAATCATGCGAACTCCTTGAAGCAAACGAAAAACGGTGAACCCGGCATCCTATGCGAGATCGCCGGGACGGCTTTTGTTCCCCGCCACGCGCAAACACCGGCACTGCCAGGGGCTGGAGTAATCGGCCCAGCCAGGGGGCTGGAGTAATCGGCCCAGCCAGGGGCTGGGCTATGCTGGCGCCGGTGAATTACGCGCAGCTGCTGTTTCCCGACTTTTCACTGATCCTCTGCGGCTATCTCCTGTGCCGCTACACCCCGCTCGATCGCAATCTCTGGGACCAGGTCGACGGCCTGGTGTACTACTTCCTGTTCCCGGTGCTGCTGTTCCATTCGATCGTGCGCAATCCGTTGGACCTGGCCGCCACCTCCGGGCTGATCGGCGCCGGCCTGCTGATGGGAATGACCGGCATTGCGCTGTCGTATTGCCTGCCGTACCTGCCGCTGCTGCGCCGCTACATCGATGCGCGTGAGCACGCCGGTGCCGCCCAGGTCGCCTTCCGCTTCAACTCCTTCATCGCACTGGCGCTGGCCGAGCGGCTGGCCGGCAGCCAGGGCCTGGCGCTGATCGCTGTGCTGATCGGCGTCAGCGTGCCGCTGTACAACGCCGCGGCCGTGTTCCCGATGGCGCGCCACGGCAACACCGGCTTCGGCCGGGCCTTGCTGCGCAATCCGCTGATCATCGCCACCGTGCTGGGCCTGGCCGCGAATCTTGCCGGGCTGCGGATTCCGGACTTGCTGGAGCCGGGCGTCACCCGCATCGGCGGCGCATCGCTGGCGCTCGGGCTGCTGGCCGCCGGTGCCGGCATGCAGTTCGGCTCGCTGGGCCAGGCCAAGGTGCTGGCCGTTGCCCTGCTGTCGATCCGTCACTTCTGGGTGCCGCTGGTGGGGTGGGGCCTGGCGCGCCTGTTCCGGCTGGATCCGGTGCAGACCACGGTGCTGCTCGCCTTCTCGGCGCTGCCGACGGCCGCAAGCGCCTATGTGCTGGCCGCGCGCATGGGCTACAACGGCGGCTATGTGGCCGGACTGGTGAGCCTGTCGACCCTGCTCGGCGTGGTCAGCCTGACCTTTGCGCTGGGGACCTTGCGCTAGGGCGTGTTCACCAGCCTCGCGCCGGGAACTCACTGCGCAGCAGCGGCTGCGCCTGACTGTCCGAGCGCCCAGGCCACGTGCTCGCGCACCAGCGCGCTCGGGTGCTCGCTGCGTGCCAGCAGCGCCTGCCGCAACACCGGGTCGTCGCAAGCGGCCAGCGCGTTGCCGATGGCGACGGCGATGTTGCGCAGCCAGCGCTCGTGGCCGATGCGCCGGATCGGGCTGCCTTCGGTGCGGGCCAGGAACTCTGGTTCGCTCCAGCCGAACAACGCGGCCAGCCCGCTACCGCTCAAGCCCGCGCGCTCGTCGAAGTCCGGCAAGGCGCTGCGCCGGGCAAACTTGTTCCAGGGGCAAACCAGCTGGCAATCGTCGCAGCCGTAGATCCGGTTGCCGATCAGCGGCCGCAGTTCCAACGGGATCGGCCCGCCATGCTCGATGGTGAGGTAGGAAATGCAGCGCCGCGCATCGAGCTTTCCCGGCGCCACGATGGCCTGGGTCGGGCACACCGAGATGCAGGCGCTGCAACTGCCGCAATGCTCGCCCACCGGCTCGCTCGGCGGCAGCGCCAGGTCGACGTAGATCTCGCCCAGAAAGAACATCGACCCGGCTTCGCGGTTCAGCACCAGCGTGTGCTTGCCGCGCCAGCCCTGCCCGCTGCGCGCCGCCAGTTCGGCTTCCAGCACCGGTGCCGAATCGGTGAAGACGCGGTGGCCGAAGGGGCCGACGGCCTTGGCGATCCGCTCGCTCAATTGCTGCAGCCGCGAGCGCAGAACCTTGTGATAATCGCGGCCACGCGCGTAGAGCGAGACGATTGCCTCTTGCGGCCGCCCCAGCCGGCTGAACTCCACCGCCTGCCACTGCGGCGGCGTCGCAGCCGGCAGGTAGTCCATGCGCGCGGTGATGACGCTCACGGTGCCCGGCACCAGTTCCGCCGGACGGGCCCGCTTCATTCCGTGGGCTTGCATGTAGTCCATTTCACCGTGGAAGCCGTTGGACAGCCAGGCCGAAAGACCTGGCTCGGCCGAGGCCAGATCGACCCCGGTCACGCCGATTTGGGAAAATCCCAGTTCGCGGGCCCACCCGGCTGCTTGCGCCATGATTTGAGGACCGTCGATCTGACTGCTGCTGAACGCCATCCGCTGATTGTAAAAACTACCTGGCAAGTCGAGGACGACACCCGTGAATTCGCCGCGCGGCTGGCGGGGCAGCCCGCAATCGGCAACGTCTTCATCGAGCTGCACGGCGACCTCGGCGCCGGCAAGACCACCTTCGTGCGGCACCTGCTCCGCGCGCTCGGCGTCCAGGGGCGGGTGAAAAGCCCGACCTACGCGGTGGTCGAGCCCTATGAGATCGGCGGGCTGTCGATCTGGCACTTTGACTTCTACCGTTTCAGCGACCCGCGCGAATGGGAAGACGCCGGCTTTCGCGACCTGTTCGCCAGCCCCGGGCTGAAACTGGCGGAGTGGCCCGAGCAGGCCGGCGGCCTGTTGCCGCTGGCCGACCTGGTGCTGCGGATCGAGGCCCAGGCCGACGAATCGCGCCAGGTCACCATCACCGCGCAGACGGCGGCCGGCCGGGAGTTGCTGCAGTGAAGCGGCGCGAGCTGGTGCGCGGCGGCACGCTGGTGCTGCTGCTCGGCACGCAGCAACTGGCCCGGGGCGCGACCATCGTCGCTGTGCGCGTCTGGCCCGCCCCGGAGTACACGCGCGTCACGATCGAGTCGGACGGCAAGCTGATTTCCCGTCAGGTGCTGGTGCTCGATCCGCCGCGGCTGGCGGTCGACATCGACGGCATCGAGCTTGATCCGGCGCTGCGCGAGCTGGTGGCCAAGGTCAAGCCCGACGATCCGTTCATCGCCGGCATCCGGGTCGGCCGCGGTACGCCGTCGGGCGTGCGGATGGTGATCGACCTCAAGCAGGCGGCGTTACCGCAGGTCTTCAACCTGCCGCCAGTGGCCGCTTACCAGCACCGGCTGCTGCTGGACCTCTATCCGCGCAAGGCCGCCGACCCGCTGGAAGAACTGATCGCCAGCCGCATGAAGGAGAGTGAACCGGCGCCACGGCCATCCGCGGCGGCATCTGCGGCGGCCTCATCGGCGGCCTCATCGGCGGCATCCGCCGCGCCACTTCCGCCGGCCCCGGCTGGCGATCCGCTGGGCGAGTTGATTGCAAAGCAGGAACGCCGGCCCCCGGCCACCGCGCCCAGGATCGCGCCGCAACGCACCGACCGCCTGATCATCGTCGCGATCGATCCCGGCCATGGCGGCGAAGACCCGGGCGCGATCGGCCCGGGCGGCACGCGCGAGAAAGATGTGGTGCTGCAGATCGCGCACCGGCTGCAGGCGCGGATCAACGCCACGGTGATCAACGGCAATCCGGTGCGCGCGTTCCTCACCCGCGACGCCGACTTCTTCGTCCCGCTCCAGGCCCGGGTGCAGAAGGCGCGCCGGGTCCAGGCCGATCTGTTCCTCAGCATCCATGCCGATGCGTTCTTCACACCGCAGGCGCGCGGCGCCAGCGTGTTCGCCCTGAGCCAGGGCGGCGCATCGAGCACTGCGGCGCGCTGGATGGCCGACAAGGAAAACCGCGCCGACCTGATCGGGGGCGTCAACGTCAGGTCGCAGGACGCGCAGGTCGCGCGGGCGCTGTTCGACATGAGCACCACGGCGCAGATCAACGACAGCCTCAAGCTCGGTGGCGCGGTGCTGGGCGAGATCGGCAGCGTCGGCCGCCTGCACAAGCGCAGCGTCGAACAGGCCAGCTTCGCGGTGCTGAAGGCGCCGGACATCCCGAGTGTCCTGGTCGAGACCGCCTTCATCAGCAATCCGGAAGAAGAAGAGCGACTGCGCAGCGACCAGTACCAGGAACAGCTGGCCAATGCGATCATGCGGGGCATCAACCGCTATTTTCAAAAGAATCCGCCGCTGGCGCGAAACCGGGCGGTCTAGGAC
>JAJAZH010000213.1 GCA_026785815.1 Ramlibacter sp.
AAAAGTCAATGGGGCGCGCCCAGGATGCGGGCGCTGCCGACGCCGCGATCCGCGTGATGGTCGTCGACGACAACCTCGACGCTCTGGAGACACTGGAAGCGCTGCTGACCCTCTATGGCTTCGACGTCATGACCGCAAGCACGCCGGAGCAGGCCTTGCAACAATCCACTGCGTTTGCCGCGGACGCTTATGTGCTGGACATCGGCCTCCCAGGAATGGACGGCTACGAACTGGCTGCGGCGCTGCGGCATCGGGCGCCCGACGCAACCACGGCAGCCCAGTTCATCGCTTTGACGGGTTACGGCCAGGAGGGTGACAAGGCGCGTGCGCTGAACGCCGGCTTCCACATCCACCTGACCAAGCCGGCGAATATCGAGAACCTGCTGACGGCCCTGCGCGATGGGCCCAGCGGGGCCGGAGCCCACAAGGGGTCGCTGGCCGTGTCGTAGTGTTCAGAGTTCGGCGCGCCGGTCGTGGCGCGCCAGCCGGCGCAGCAGGTGGTCGACTTCGCGCTGCGTGGACTTTGTCAGCGGCGCAGCCGGCTTGCGCTGGGCGGCCGAGGCCAGCAGGCCGCGCTTCATCATCACGTACTTGCGCACCGCCAGCCCGACGCCAGGCTGCTGTTCGTAGCGGATCAGCGGCAGGTGGGCGTCGAACAGGTCGTGCGCCTGCTCCACCTGGCCGGCGCCGTGCAGCCGGACCACATCGCACAGCATGTCGGGAAAGCAGTAGCCGGTGTTGGCGCCATCGGCGCCGCGCTGCATTTCATAGTCGAGAAACAGGCCGCCGTTGCCGCACAGGATCGAGATTCGCCGCATCGAGCCATCGCGCTCGAAGCCGCGCAGCGCCGTGATCTTTTCCAGCCCTGGCCAGTCCTCGTGCTTGAGCATGACGCAGGAGTCAATCTCGGTGACGATGCGGCGGACCACCGACGGTGTCATCTGGACCGAAAAGGTCAGCGGGTAGTCTTGCAGCACGAACGGCACGTCGGCGCCGATCGCCTCGGACGCCTGCCGGTAGTAGCCGACGATCTGGTCGTCGGTGCGCAAGGTGTTGGGTGGCGCGATCATCACGCCGGCCGCGCCGCGCTCCATCACCTCCCGGGTCAGGGCCCGCATCGCAGCGAAGCCGGGCGCCGAGACCCCGACCACCACCGGCATGGCTCCTGCCCGACGAATCACCTGCGCGGCGATCGCCACCGATTCCGCATGTTCCAGCTTGGGCGCCTCGCCCAGCTGGCCCAGCACGGTGACGCCGGTGGCGCCGCAGCCCAAGTAAAAATCGATCAGCTTGTCGATCGAGGAATTGTCGATTGCGCCGTCGTCATGAAACGGCGTCGGCGCGATCGGGAAGACGCCCCTGGCGTCGGTGGTGAGTTTCATGGAGTCTCCGTCGGGGTTTCGGCGTTGCCGGCGCCATGGCACTTCTTGTATTTCTTGCCGCTGCCGCAAGGGCAAGGATCGTTGCGACCCGGCTGCGGCGCCTTGCGGATCGAGTCGACCCGCGGCCCCAGGCTCTTCCACAACTGGCGCAGGTCGTAGGCGGCCCAGATGGCGGCGCCGAAATCGTCCAGCCGCTGCTCGCTGACGCTGGGCGGGCCATCTTGTGCATACATCGACAGCGTCGGCTTGCCCTTGTCGTCGTCGCTCAATGCAACGATGGTGGTCAAGGCGTTGTCCAGCATCCCGGCGGCATCGGCATCGCGCGGCGGCAGCCAGTCGTCCGGCCAGTTTTCGACGGCGTACATGAAGCCGAGCGCCCAGACCTGTGCGAATGCCGGCAGGTCGGCCAGGTCGATCTCGCCACGTTCTTCCGGCGCCATCGTCAGCACCGCGCCGCGGGTGTCGACCACTTCGGGCTGGAAGGTGCGATCGTCGTCCAGCGTTTCGACCGGCGCATCGAGCGCGGTGGCGATTTCGGCCCAACGGCGCCGCCAGCGCCCCACGAACTCCATGTGCGCCATCGGCCGGAACGCTTCGCCGAGCAGGACCGGCCAGTACTCCTCGGCCGGCAGCGGCCGGCGCATGCAGACCAGCGCGGCCAGGAAGCCCTCGCAGAACTCCCATTGGGGGATTTCTTCGTCCTGCTCGCGCAGTCGGTCGAGCTCGGCGTCCATCGCGTCGAAATCGTCGGCGTCCAGCGGCGCCGGCTCCGGCGCGGGTTTTGTCGTCAAGGCGGCGCCTCCAGGGGTTCTTGCGCCATTTTAGGAGCCTGTAGCAGAATCGCGGCACCATGCCCAATATTGCAAACCTCCTGAAAAGCGAAATAGCGCGCGTTGCGCGCAAACAGGTCCGGGCCGAAACCCAGGGCCTGAAGCAGGCGATCGCGCCCTACCGGGCCCAGATCGCAGACCTCAAGCGCCGCACGCGCCAGCTTGAATTGCAGGTCAACCGGCTTGGTCGGGTGGCGGCCCGGACGGCCAGCGCCGGGTCGGCCGAGACCGCCGGGGAACGGAACTTGCGGTTCAGCGCCAAGGGGCTCGCGGCCCAGCGCAAGCGGCTCGGGCTGTCGGCGCAAGCCTTCGGCGCACTGATCGGCGCCTCCGGCCAGTCGGTCTACAAATGGGAAGAGGGCAAGACCCGGCCCCGGGCCAAGCACCTGCCGGTGATCGCTGCGCTGCGCAGCATTGGAAAAAAGGAAGCAGCCGCCCGGCTCGAAGCGATGGCGGGCTGAAAAGTTTCGACTCCAACCCGGTCGCCCGGAAGACGGCTGGCGGACCGCAGTGACTGTTCTTTTTTAGCGCCGACCGAAACGGCGACCCGCTTGGTCTTGCCCACCTCGTCGGCCACTAGCGCGTCCAGTTCTTCCGGTGTTCCGGTCAGGGCGTCGGTGCCAGCCCGGCACCGGCCGGGCCGGGGCGCGGAATAATGTCTCGATGCAAGGGAGCCAAAACAAGTTGAGCCTGGACCTGGTGTCGGCGCGCCGGATCGTGCTGGCGCAGGCGATCGACCAGGCCGACGGCGGTGCCCGGCTGGTTGATGCGGCCGAGCGGGAACGGATCGAGCGCCGGGCCACCGATGCGGCGCGGATGGGCGGCGAGGCCATCGACGCTGCGGCGATCGGCCGCTTCCTGCAGACCCGCGCCACGCTGCTGTTGCAGGCCGCCGCCACACGTGACAGCAATCTGGTCGCGCTGCAGCAGCCCGGCGTGGCGGAGCGCTGGGCGCCGGCCCTCATTCCGCTGGCGGCCCTGGTGCTGGGAATCTTCACCGACCAGGTGGCCAATCCGCACCAGGTCAACCTGCTGTCCAAACCGTTGCTGCTGCTGCTGGTCTGGAACCTGGTCGTGTACCTGCTTCTGTTCGTCAATTGGGTGCGGGCCAGGCGCAGCGGCAGGCCCGCGCCACGCTTGGAGCCGTTGCGCCATGCGCTGGCGGGATGGATGGATCGGTGGCGGCGACCGGACCAGCTGGCCCGCGCGGTGACGGCGGCTTTCCTGCTGCGCTGGCATTTGCTCACGGTCGACCTCCACGGCCAGCGGCTGGCCCGGGTGCTGCATCTGGCGGCGGCGGCATGGGCGCTCGGCGTTGCGCTATCGCTGTTCGCCGGCGGCGTCTGGGCCAGCTACGGCGTGCAGTGGGAGAGCACTTTTCTTTCAGCGCAGGATGTCCATCGCGTCCTCAGCGTCGTGTTCGCGCCGGTGACCGCAATCTTTCCGTCAACCTCTTTCTCGCTGGAAGAAGTGCGAAGCCTGCGGGCGCCGGGACCGATTCCGGCATTGGCCGTAGGCAGCGAGAACCTGATCGGGCGGCGCTGGGTCTTTCTGTATGCCGCGCTGCTGGCGCTGGCGGTGGTGCTGCCGCGGCTGCTGCTCGCGCTGTGGGCGCTCTGGCGCGAGCGCAGCCTGTCGCGCAACTTCAGCCTCGGTCTTGCCGACGGCTATTACCAGCGGCTGATTGCTTCGCTCAGCCCGGCGCGGGTGCAGCTCGCCCTCTATGCGCACCGAAGCGAGGACCGGGCGACCTTGCTGCGTGTCTTGCTGCACCAAGGCGACGCGGCGCTGCCCGGCATCAGCCTGGGCCAGGGTCAATCGCATTTGCTGCTTGAAACACCAGGCGGGGAAGTGTTGCGGCTGCTCGAACTGCCGCACGCCGCAGATCAGGCTGCGCAGTTGCCGCAGCGACCGGAGCGCAGCGCCTGGTCCCGGTTGCTCGACACGGTGCTCGGCCCGCCTTCCACCGCAGCAACCGCTGCGACGCTCGCGACGCCGGCGCGGGAACGGGCGCGAGAAGAGACCGACGTCGTCCTGCATGTCGTCGGCAGCCCGGCAGACCTGGCGGCCGGCGCGCCGCTGCTGCAGTGGCTGGGCAAGCCGGTGCTGGTGTTGCTGGCCGCAAGCGCCGACGACCCGTCGTCCGGCGAATTGCGGGCGCGTTGCCAGGCCGAACCCGGCACCGGCGGCACGGCGCCGGTCGTGCTCGGGTTCGACCAGTTCGCGCGCTGCTGGGCGCAGGAGCGGGTCTTGCTCGATGCCATCGGCCGCTGCCTGCCGGATTACAAGGCGCAGGGCTATGCCCGAGTGGTGGCTGCGTGGGACCAACGCAATCTCGGTGACCTGCGTGAATCGATGGTGGTGATCGCGCGGCACCTGGATGTCGCAGCGCGGCAGGTCGAGGACCTGGGCCGGGCGCCGCATCCGCTGGTCAGCCTGGTCAAGCGCGGCGAGCGGGACGCGCAGGATCGTCGCACCGTCGAAGCCACCGCTGCCGTGGTGGAACGGCTGCGCCAATCGGATTCAGAGGCGACGGCCAGCCTGCTGCGCCTGAACCGCGTCAGCGAGGTTTCGGTCGGCACGCTCAACCAGCAGCTCGAGCAACGGTTCGTGGTGCAGGACCCGGCGCTCCTGACCAGGCCCCGGATCGCTGGCATGGCCGGCGCGGCCAGCGGCGCGGCGGTGGGCGCGACGCTCGACCTGGCGACGCTCGGGCTGACGCTCGGGCTGGGGACTGTGGCCGGTGCGGTCGTTGGGGGCGGCGCTGCATGGGTTGCCGCGGTCTGGAAAGGCGATCCGTCGCCGGCCGCCACATCGAGCCTGCACTTGAGCGACGACATGATGCAGGCGATGACCGAAGCCGCGTTGCTGCGTTACCTTGCCGTCATCCACGTGCGGCGCGGCGGTCCCGATGGCCAGGGCAGCGAGATCCAGCCGGCATGGCGCAGCGAAGTCGTGGCGGCGGTCGAGCGGCGCAGTGGTGACCTGAAAGAGCAGTGGGCAGCAGCGCGATCGGGCTCGGAGATGCTCGACCCGATCGCCGGCCTGGTCGCCCTGCTGGAGGCGATCGCGCTGTCGGTGCTCAAGCAGCTGTATCCAAAGGCGCCGCACTCCTGATCCCCGATTGCAGCCGGTTCAGGCTGCGCTCGTGGGAGCCGCTGGCCGGGTCAGCGGACCGGCGCCGGTTGCTTCGGCTGGTCGCCGCCGAACAGCTTGCCCAGCGTGGCCCCGATGCCGGCGCCGATCGCAGTGCCGATGCCCGGAAGAATGACGGTGCCAATCGCCGCGCCGGCGGCCGCGCCCGCAACCGCGGTTTTTTCGACCGTCACCTGCGGCTTCTGCAAGGGTCCCGAAATTTTGAGCGGCACGCCGACCAGCCCGCCGACCAGATCGACCGTGAGCGCGCCATCGATCCGGCGATTGGCAATGGTGCCGGCGCCGCGCGCGCTGAATGTCTCGCCCTTGGCCTCGAGGCCGGTATAGCGGACCACGATGCCGTCCGCCGTGTTCTGGGTGTCCATCTGTCCGGTCAGGGACAGCAGCGCGGTCTGGCCGGCGCGGTCCTGGCCGAAGCTGCGGATCGCCTTGTCGACGTCGATGTGCAGCAGCCTGGGCGACGCCACCGAGAAGCTGGTGCGGGTCTGGAGCGAGCGGGCCAGCTCGCCGATATCTTTCCCCCTAGCGCTCAGTTCGGTGACTCCGCTGGCCTGGCCGTGGACGGCGGAATTGCGTTTGAAGCTCGACATCGCCGCGCCGACATCGACATTGCGGGGCGCCAGCTTGCCGGCCAGCACCATCGCGCCGTCCGGGCCGGTCTTGAGCGTGATCTGGCCATTGGCGGTGCCGCCCCCCAATTGCAGTTCCACCCGCCAGCGATCGTCGCCATCGGGCGTCAAGGCCAGCCGGGTCGCGGGTCGAGCGCCAGAGCGCACGACTTCGGCGCCCTGCAACTGCCAGTCCGGACCGAACCGCGCGCTGCCTTCGAACTCCAGAGGTGTTCCATGGCGGGTGACCCAGACCAGGTCACGAAAGCTCACGCGAGACACCTGCAGCGGCGGCCCGGCGGTGTCCGGGGCGGCCGGTTGCAGCCGCAGCGCGCGCAGCGACAGCTGAGGCAGCACGGCGCCGTCGATCTGCACTTCGCCCAGCTCGACCCGGCCCCTCAGAAGCGCCATCAGTTCGGGTCTGGCGACCAGCCGCTGGAACCGGATCGGCTGCGGCTGGACGGTGGCCGCCTGCTCGATGACGAGCTCGCCCTGCGGCCAGAGCCGCAGTTGGGCCGAGGCGACCGTCACCTTGACGCCCAGCCGGGCTTCGGCCTGCGCCCGGATCCGTTCGGTCAGTTCGACATCGGACGGCACCAGCTTCCAGTAACCGAAAGCGATTGCGCCGACCACCGCAACCCCCAGGATGGCAGTTGCCAGCAACGTCAGGCGAACGGCAGCTTTCATGGCCCAACAATAAGTGCGCGCCGCAGCGGGCGCCTGTAGTCCGGTGCCGTGAAGCGCCGCAGCCTCAAGTCGCTTCGGGCGCGGCGGACCGGGTTATCGAATACAGCATCGCGCAAGCCGCCAGCGTCCAGACGATCACCGCGCCCGATGGCAGATCGAGCAGGGCCGACAGCGCCAGCCCGAGCGCGAAGCCGGCGGCGCCCAGCGCATAGCCGGTCAGGAACCGCCGCCGTCCATCCAGCCGGCGCGTGGCCAGCGCGGGAATGATCAGGCTGGCGAACACCAGGTAGACGCCGACCAGTTGCACCGAGGCGGTGATGGCCAGCGCGAACACCGAGTAAAAACCGTAACGTCCGAGTCGCCCGATCCAGCCGCGCCAGAGCGCCAGCGAGATCAGCGCCGTGACGGCCGCCAGCCAGAGCAACTGCGTCTTGTTGACCCAGAGGATCTGCCCCACCAGCAGCTCCTTCAAGTGCTCGCCCCCCTGCGGGTTGCCGGCCAGCACCAGGATGCCGGCGCAGGCGGCGAGGATGAACATGACGCCGATCAACGCTTCCTGCTCCTTCGGCGCGCGTTGCTCCATCCAGGTCAGTACCACCGCGCCAAGCAACGCCGCGGTCACCGCTGCCAGCTGCACTGCGATGCCGCCCTGGGGCAGTCCCAGCGCGTCGGCGCAGATCACGCCCAGTCCGGCGATCTGCGCGATCGCCAGGTCGATGAAGACGATCCCACGCTGCAGCACCTGGCCGCCCAGCGGAACGTGGGTCGCCAGCACCAGCAGCCCGGCCACGAGGGCCGGTCCGAGGATGCCGGCATCGATCACCGACCAGTTCATCGGGCTGCGGCTGCCAGCAGACGCGTCACCGTGTCGTCGAACAGCCCGAACAGGTCCTTGGCCGCATCGCTGCCGCCGACGGTGAACGGCACTTTCACGACCGGGATCGAAGCGTTCCGGCTCAGCCAGTCAGAGGCTCGCGAATCCTGGTACGCGGCGTGCAGCACCATCTTCGCCGGCTGCGACTTCAAGGTCGCCAGCACGCCTTGCAGGTGCGAGACGGTCGGCTCGACGCCCGGCCGGGCTTCGAGCACCGCCACCTCACGCAGTCCCAGCCAGTCGTACAGATAGGCGAAGCCCTTGTGCTGCGACGCCACCGGCGTGCCCCGCAGCGGCGCGGCCCTGGCGCTCCAGCGGCCCATCGCCTGCTGCCAGCGCTGCGCGAAGTCAGCCTGGCGCCTGGCGTACTGCGACGCATTCGACGGGTCGAGCTGCTGGAGCCGGATTGACAGCGCGCTGGCGACGGCCGCAATGTTGCGCGGGTCGGTCTGGATGTGCGGGTTGCCGGCGGCGTGAACGTCGCCTTGCGAGCGATCGAGCAACGTCGGGATCTCCAGCTTGCGCACGGAGTCGGCGGCTGCGAAGTTGCCCGGCTGGCCCGGTTGCACCTTGGCATTGCCCGATTGCTGCAGCAAGGCAGGCAGCCAGCCGATCTCGAGTTCGGCGCCGGTGCACACCAGCAAGTCGGCATTGCGCATGCGCGCGATCAGGCTGGGACGGGCCTGGATCTGGTGCGGGTCCTGCAGCGCCGTCGTCGCGGAAGTGATATCGACAAGGTCGCCGCCGAGCTCCTGCGTGAGCGCGGCCCATTCCGGTTCGCAGGCGAACACCCGCACCGCGGCACTGGCTGGCAGCGCCAGCAGGGCGAGCGGCAGCAGCAACAGCGCGCCGAAGATTTTCAGTCGGATCATCATGGCTCTCCAGTGCCGGTTCAGAAGCCGTGCGCGCCATGGGCGCCCAGGCTCATCTGGTATTGCAGCAGCAACTGGTTGTCGTTCAGGCCGAAGCGTGAACGGTCGCGCGCGAGCTGCAAGCGCACCCGCGAAAACTCGCTCGGATTGAACTCCAGCATCAGCGAATTCTTGCGCGGCTTGTAGACCGACGACTCCATCAGGTCGGCGTCGTTGACGCGGCCCGAATCGAGCCGTTCGGTGCGGGCGCCGACCCGCCAGCGCGGCATGAACTGGTAGACGGACTGCAGGTACCAGCCGGACTGGGACGTGCGATGACCGCTGTCGCCTGGATCGGCCGGGTCCGCCACCAGGTCACCGCGTCGGGTGCTGCGCAGGTATTCGCCCTGCAGCTTGAAGTTGGTCCGCGTCGCATTGCCGTTCGGCGCCCACTTGTAGACAAAATCGCCGATCCAGACCCGGCTGCGGCCGTTGAAGGTGCCGGCGCTGCTGCCGCCGAAGGCGCCCGAGGTGACCAGGCTCTGGTCGCGCACCTTGGCGTTGAGCATCGACAAACCGGCGCGCCAGCTGTGGCTGGCGCCGATGTCGCCGCCGGTGTGCACGAACAGGGCGCTCGCGCCAGCGCCGTTGCGAGCGGTGTCGCTGCCAGGGTAGTGGCGGCCGCGTCCGATTTCCGCGCCCGCTTCAAGGAACAGGTCGGTCGGCGCGAGCCAGCGCAGTTGCAGTCCGTCGTCGGCGAATTGCGTCCCCAGGAACACCTGGTAGGCCAGCGGTGCATCCGCGAAGTCCCAGACATGGGCGTGCTGCTGGTTGAGGTAACCGACGCCGGAGAAGAACCGGCCGGCCTTGAGCGACAGCCCGTTGCCGATGCCGGTGGTCTGCACGAAAGCTTCCTCCACCGAGACCGAGTTGTCGGGTTGCAGCGCGATGTGGGCCTCGCCGCGCAGGAATGGGTCGATGTTCGCCTTGAGCGAGAGTTCGCTCTCCGACAGGCTGAACCCGCGTCCGGCCGGACCGGCTTCGCTGCCGGCGGGAAGCGCGAAACCCGTCACCGAGTAGTCGGCCGGATCGCGCGTGCTGCGGCCGTAGGTGCCCGACAGGATCAGCGAGATCGCCGGATTGAAGGCGTTGGCGCCGCCGCCCGCGCGGGCCGCCTGCGCTGCGCCGGTGGCTGCTGGCGCATTGGTCGCGAACGGGTCGGCCGGCGGCGCTGGCGCGCGGGCCTCGGCAGCTCTCAGCCGCTGCTCGAGGGCCTGCAGGCGCTGCTCGTAAGCGCCGCGAATCGACTCGATTTCCTGCCGCAGG